>DATFVL010000144.1 GCA_035260325.1 Candidatus Methylomirabilota bacterium
CTCGGCGGGCCGGCGCACGAGGACCGCCGCGAGCGTCGCGTCCTCGCGCCCCGCGTCCTCCCCCGCCCAGAACTCGCCGGTCGAGACGTCCACGAGCGCGACGCCCGTCGCCTCGCGGCTCCGCACCACGGCGAGGAGGAAGTTGTTCGCGGCGCCGGCGAGGTACGCCGTGTCGGTGATGGTCCCCGGCGTGATGATCCTCACGACGTCGCGCTTCAGCAGCTTCTTCGCCTGGCCCGGCGCCTCGAGCTGCTCGCACACCGCGATCTTCCGGCCCGCGCGGACGAGCCGCGCGATGTAGCCGTCGGCGGCGTGGTGGGGGATGCCGGCCATCGGCGCGTCCTGCCGCGACGTGAGCGTGATCTGCAGGAGGCGCGACGCCAGCTCGGCGTCCTCGAAGAACATCTCGTAGAAGTCGCCGAGGCGGAACAGCAGCAGGTGGTCGGGGTAGCGGCGCTTGAGGTCCCGATACTGCCGCATCATCGGCGTGGGCTCGCCGGGCCGGTCAGGCAACGAGGCGTCCCCGGAGCCGGTCGTACGTCGCCTCGAGCGCCTCGGGCATGACGCGCACGTCGGCGAAGACCGGCATGAAGTTCGTGTCGCCGCTCCAGCGCGGCACGACGTGGACGTGCAGGTGGTCGGTGATCCCCGCGCCCGCGACCCGGCCCTGGTTCCAGCCGACGTTGAACCCCTCGGCGCGGTACTCGACGGTCAGGAGCGTGATCGCCCTGGCGACGAGCTCCATCATCTCCGCCACTTCGTCCGCCCGCGCCTCGGCGAGCGTGCCCACATGCCGGTTGAGCACGGCCATGAGGTGGCCGGGCGCGTACGGGTAGGCGTTCAGGACCAGGAAGGCGTGCGCGGCCCGGTGGAGGACCAGGTTCTTACGGTCGTCGGGCGCCGCCAGGGCCGAGCAGAACACGCATTCGGAGGGCGGCGCCCCGCCCGCGCCCACGTAGCCCATGCGCCAGGGCGCCCAGAGGCGTTTCACGCCGCCCGAGGCCGGTTCACCCGTTGACGAGCTCTCGCAGCCGCTTGCCCACCTTGAAGAACGGCACCCGCTTCTGGGGGACGTCCACGCTCGTCCCGGTCTTGGGGTTCCGCCCCTTGCGCGAGTTGCGGTGACGGATCCGGAAACTGCCGAAGCCCCTGAGCTCGACCTTGTCGCCCTTCGACAGCGCGTCGGTGATGTTGTCGAAGATCGTGTTGACGATCGTCTCCGTCTCTTTCTTCGTCAGGCTCGAGATCTTCGAGACCTCGTCGATCAGGTCGGCTTTGGTCATCGTCGACTCCGTTCCTTCCGGAGGAATCCACGCCTCCTGGCTTCACGGCAAGCTAGCACGCGAGCGAAAAGAATGTCAAGCAGCACAGGGAGTTAGGCCACATCGCTCGCGGGCACCCAGAGGGGGCCCGGCGCGCCGAGGAAAATCCCACCGTCTCGCGCTGTTGCCGCTTCGGAAGGGCGCCGGCGCCGAGACTAGATCGGGAGCAGAAGGTTCGTGCTGACAGCAGCTTGGAAAGCGGAGCTTCAGAACCTACTCGAGCGATCGGTGGTCAATCGCTGGCCTCAGTCCATCAGGTAGAGCGGCGTTTTGAAGAGCGGCAGTGACCCGCGGAACGCCCCGAACCCGCCGAGGCCGAGCTCGTTCCGCAGGAGATCGATGACCGAGAACTTTCGCCGGGGTCCGACGACCCGCGGAGGCTTCGGGAGCCCCGCGAGCGTCGCGGCGCCCTCGATGGCCTCCTCGAGGCCGCCGAGCGCGTCGACCATCCGGAGGTCCTTGGCCTGGCTGCCGGAGACGATGCGCCCGTCGGCGAAGCGGAGCACGTCGGCGCGCTCGAGCTTGCGCCCCGCCACGACGGCGGCGATGAACTGGCCGTGCACGTCGTCGAGCAGCGCCTGCAGCATGCGCCGCTCGTCGGGCGTCATCGGCCGGGCGAAGCTGCCGATGTCCTTGTACTCCCCCGCCTTGACGATCACGTAGTCCACGCCGACCTTCTTCAGGAGCTCGTGGAGGCTCGCCATCTGCATGATGACGCCGATCGAGCCCGTGAGGGTGCCGGGATCCGCGTAGATCCGGTCGGCGGCGACGGCGACGTAGTAGCCGCCCGATGCCGCCACGGCGCCGAGCGACGCGACCACCGGTTTGCCGGCGTCGTGCACGCGCTTGAGCGCCGCGTGGAGCTCCTGGGTCGGCGCCACGACGCCGCCCGGGCTGTTGATGCGGATCACGACCGCGCGCACCGCCGGGTTGTCGCGATGGCCCCGGAGCTCGCGGATGAGCTCCTCCACGTCCACGATGAGCCCCTCGAGCTCGACGACCGCGACGCGCTCGCCGAAGATCGCCCCGCCCCCGGCGGGGCCGGGCCGCCCGAGCGACGCGAGGGCGACGACGAGGAGGCCGCCCACCCCGAGGTAGACCGCCAGCGCGACCCCGAGCAGGGCCCACCGGCGCCCGGGGCTAGCTCTCGTCTTCGTAGTCATAGTCGTCGCGGGGCTTGCCCTTCTTGCCGCGACGGCCGCGTTCGGTACGCTCGTCCGTCACCTTCGGCGGCTCGATCGCATGGGCCAGCTCCTTGAGGGAGAGCCCGATGCGCCGCTCGTTGGCGTCCACGCGGATCACGAGCAGCGTGAGCTCGTCGCCGACGCTGACGATCTCGTCGGGCCGGCCGATCGGCCGGCTCGACATCTGGGAGATGTGCAGGAGCCCGTCCACGCCCGGCTCGAGCTCGACGAACGCGCCGAAGTCGGTGAGCCGGACGACCTTGCCCGTCACGCGCGAGCCCATCGGGAAGCGCTGCGCCACCGTGGACCACGGGTCGGGCTGGATCTGCTTGAACCCGAGGGAGATGCGCTTGTTCTCGCGATCGAGGTTCAGGATCACGGTTTCGATGTCCTGCCCCTTCTTGAGGATCTCCGACGGGTGGCCGACGCTCCGCGTCCAGGACATGTCGGAGATGTGGAGCAGGCCGTCCACGCCCGGCTCGAGCTCGACGAACGCGCCGAAGTCGGTGAGGTTGCGCACCTTGCCCATGATGCGCGTGCCGGGCTTGTAGCGCTCCTCGATCGTCGCCCACGGATCCGCCTCGACCTGCTTCATGCCGAGCGAGATCCGCTTGCCCGCGCGGTTGACGTCGAGCACGATCACCTCGACCTCGTCGCCGACGTTGACGAGCTTCGAGGGGTGCCGGACGCGCCGCGTCCACGACATCTCGGAGACGTGCACGAGGCCCTCGACGCCGGGCTCGAGCTCGATGAACGCGCCGTAGTTGGTGAGGCTCACGACCCGGCCGCGCGCCTTGGTGCCGGGGGCGTAGGTCTTCTCGACGCGCTCCCACGGGTCCGACGACTTCTGCTTGTAGCCGAGCGACACGCGGCCCGTCTCGCGGTCGAAGTGGAGGACGACGACCTCCACCTGGTCGCCGACCTGGAAGATCTCCGAGGGGTGGCCGACGCGGCCCCAGCTCATGTCGGTCACGTGCAGGAGCCCGTCGATGCCGCCGAGGTCGATGAAGGCGCCGTAGTCGGTGATGTTCTTCACCGTGCCCGTCAGCACCATGCCCTCGGACAGGATCTCGAGCGTGTGCTTCTTCTTCTCCTCGCGCTCCTCCTCCAGCACGGCGCGGCGCGAGAGCACCACGTTGCCGCGCCGGCGGTTGAGCTTGATGACCTTCGCGCGGATGCTCTGGCCGACCATCGCGGCGAGGTTCTTGACCGGCCGGAGGTCCACCTGCGAGCCCGGCAGGAACGCCTTGACCCCCACGTCCACCGCGAGGCCGCCCTTGACGACCTCGACGACCCGGCCCTCCACCGGCAGGCCCTTCTCGTGGGCCTGGGTGATGGCATCCCACACCTTGATCTTGTCGGCCTTGTCCTTCGAGAGGACGATCAGGCCCTCGGAGTCCTCCTTGGCCTCGAGGTACACCTCGATCTCCTCGCCGACCTTGGGCAGCGTCCCGTGGCGATGGAACTCCTCGATGGGGATCGCGCCCTCGCTCTTGTAGCCGACGTCGACGAGCACCTCGCTCGTGCCGACGTGGACGACGCGGCCGCGGACGACCTCGCCCTCCTCGAACTCGCTGGTGACGCCCTCGCGGTACCAGTCCTCCATCCGCTCCTCGGCCGGGTCCTCGGCCTCCTTTCCCGACCCGGCCAGGGTGCTGCGTGGTTCGTCCTTCTTCATGCCTCCGGTTCCTCCAGTCATTGGATTTGTGCGAAGAGCCGCGGCGCCGTCGTCGCCCCCGCCGCCGGGGAATCTCTCAGGCTCGCGATCGCCGCCATCATCTGGCGGCTCGCGGTCTCGTACGTGTGCTTGCGGCCGGCGCCGCGCGGCGCCGCGAAGCGGAGCGGCTCCCCGAACGTCACCCGCACCTTCGCCGGCCGCGGGAGGCGCCGGCCCCGCGGCCAGGCGCGCCCGCTGCCGCTCACGTACACGGGCACCACCGAGGCGCCGCTCATCACGGCCAGCATCCCCGCCCCCGCCTTCGCCGGCCGCAGCGCGCCCTCGTCGCCGCGCGTGCCCTCCGGGAAGATCAGCAGCGCCCCCTCCGCCTCGAGCACGCGCAGCGCGGTGCGCAGCGCCGCCGGATCCGCGCCCTCGCGCCGGATCGGCCGCGCGCCGAGGGCGTGGAGGAGGCGGCCGAAGAGCGGAATGCGGAAGAGCTCCGCCTTCGCCAGGAACGCGAGCCGTCGCGGGCAGGTGCTCCCCACCAGCGGCGGGTCGAGGAAGCTCGAGTGGTTCGCGACGAGCAGGAGCGGGCCCGCCCCGGGCACGCGCTCCGGGTGCACCACCTCGAGCCGGAACAGGAGGCGCAGGAGCGCCCGCGCGACCGGCTTCACCGCCCGGTAGAGCATTTGCGCTCGACCTCCGCGAGCATCCGCTCGACCACCTCGTCCATCGTGAGGTCCGACGTGTCCAGCTCGATCGCGCCCGGCGCCCGCCGGAGCGGCGCGAGGGCGCGCGTCGTGTCCTGCTCGTCGCGCGCGCGCAGCTCCTCGCGCACCGCGCCGAGCGGCCGCGACACGCCCCGGGCGATCAGCTCGGCGTGCCGCCGGCGCGCCCGCGCCTCGAGCGACGCGGTCAGGAAGAACTTCACCTCGGCCTCCGGCCACACGACCGTGCCCGTGTCGCGGCCCTCGAGGATGGCGCCGCCCCCGGCGGCCTCCCGCCGCTGCAGCGGCGTGACCTTCTCGCGCACGACCGGGAGCATCGTGAGGAGCGACGTCGCCTGCGCAACCTCCTGGCTCTGGACCTCGGCCGTCACGTCCACGCCGTTCAGCAGCACCCGCCCGTCGGCCATCCGGACCTCGACGGACGCGAGGTAGGCCGAGAGCTCGGGCCCCTCGTGGCGCGGCGCCCCGTCCCGGAGGACGCCGAACGCGACCGCGCGGTACATCATGCCCGTCGGCACGAGCTTGTAGCCCAGGCGCCGGGCGAGCAGCCGCGCCGCCGTGCTCTTGCCCGCGCCGGCCGGACCATCGATCGTGATCACCGGCTCCCTCGCACTACTCATCCTCCGCGACCACGGCCTGCGTCCCCGCGAGCGCGTTGAGCGTCTCGGCGAACTGGGGGAACGACGTCGCCACGCACGCCGTGTCGTCCACCAGCGTCTCCCCGTCGGCCACCAGCCCCGCGACGGCGAGCGCCATGGCCATGCGGTGGTCACCGCCGCTCGACACCCGGGCGCCGCGGAAGCGCTGCGGGCCCGCGATCGCCATGCCGTCGGGCCGCTCCTCGACGCGGACGCCCATCTTGCCGAGCTCGCGCGCGAGCATCGCGATCCGGTCCGACTCCTTCACGCGCAGCTCCGCCGCGTCGGTGATGGTCGTGACCCCGCGCGCGACCGCCGCCGCCACGGCGAGCGCCGGGACCTCGTCGATGAGCCGCGGCACGAGCGCGCCGCCGATCGCCGTCGCCCGGAGCGGGGAGGCGCCCACCGTGAGGCTCGCCGCGGGCTCGCCCTCGTCGCCCGCGGCGCCGCGCGCGCCCTCGAGCCGCGCGCCCATCGCCTCGAGGACGTCGAGCACGCCGGTGCGCGTCGGGTTCACGCCCACGCCCGCGACGGTCACGCGCCCGGCGCCGACGATCGCGCCGGCCACCAGGAGAAAGGCCGCCGACGAGACGTCCCCCGGCACGTGCACGGTCGTCGCGGCGAGCTCGCCCGGCGTGAGCGTCACCGTCGTGCCCTCGACGGAGAGCCGCGCGCCGAACCGGCGGAGCATGCGCTCCGAGTGGTCGCGCGACCGCGCGGGCTCGGTGACCGAGACCGGCCCGTCGGCGTAGAGCCCGGCGAGCAGGATCGCCGACTTCACCTGCGCCGACGCCACCGGCGAGACGTAGGCGAGCGCCCGGAGCCGCCGCAGCCCCTTGATCGCCAGCGGCAGGCGCGTCGCGTCCTTGCGCCCGACGAGCGTCGCGCCCATCCGCGCGAGCGGTTCGGCGACGCGACCCATCGGCCGGCGCCTGAGCGACTCGTCGCCCGTCAGCATCGTCCAGAACGGCTGACCCGCGAGCACGCCGAGCAGGAGCCGCGCGCTCGTGCCGGAGTTGCCGCAGTCCACGACGTCGCCGGGCTCCTGGAGGCCATGGAGCCCCGCACCGACGATCCGGTAGTGCCCGGGCCCCTTCCGGGTGACGTCGGCGCCGAGCGCCTGGACGGCGGCGATCGTCCGGAGGCAGTCCTCCGCCTCGAGGTAGCCGTGCACCTCCGTCGCCCCGTCGGCGAGCGCCCCGAGGAGCGCCGCCCGGTGGGAGATCGACTTGTCGCCCGGCACCTGCGCCGTGCCCTCGAGGCGCGTCACCGGGCGCACGCGGAACCTCACCGGAGCGCCTCCCGCGCGGCCTTGACGCGCGCGAGCCGCGCGCGGAGCTCGTCGCGGGAGCCCCCCGCGATCGCGCGCGCGAGCTCGTCGAGCGCCCGGCGGAAGGCGTCGAGGCTCCGCCCGACCGCCTCGCGGTTCGCGACGAAGATGTCGGCCCACATGTCCGGATCGGACGCCGCGATCCGCGTCATGTCCTTGAAGCCCCGCGCGGCGAACCCGAGCGCCTCCGGCGCCGAGCGCGCGACCGCATCCATCAGCGCGTCGGCGACCGCGTGCGGCAGGTGGCTGATCGCGGCGACCGCGGCGTCGTGCGCCTCCGGCTCGAGCGCGTCGACGCGGGCGCCCAGCGCCTCCCAGAACCCCGTCACGGCCTTGAGCGCCCGCGGCTCGGTCCGATCGGTGGGCGTCACGAGCACGAGCGCGCCCTGGAAGAGGTCGGGGCGCGCCACGCCGTAGCCGCTCTTCTCCGAGCCGGCCATGGGGTGGCTGCCCACGAACGCGAGCGGTCGCCCCGCGGCGAGCCCCTCGGCGCGGCGGACGATGGCCGCCTTCGTGGAGCCCACGTCGGTCAGCGTCGCGCCGTCGGCCGCCGCGCGCCAGACGCGCTCGAGCAGGGCCTCGATCGCCAGCACCGGCGCGGCGAGCAGGACGAAGTCGGCGCCGCCCACCCCCGCCTCGAGGTCGGTGGTGACGCGGTCGATCGCCCCGTCGCGCAGCGCCGCCTCGAGGCGCGCGCGGTCGCGGCCCACGCCCACGATCGAGCGCGCGAGCGCGCCGGCCCGGGCCGCCTTGGCGACCGAGCCTCCGAGCAGGCCCACGCCGACGATCGCGAGCGTCCGGATCACGCGGGTCGCTTCCCCAGCACGGCCTGGAGCGCCTTCACGAGCTTGCGGTTCTCCTCCGGGGTCCCGACGGTGATGCGGAGCGCGGTCTCCATCCCGAAGGGCGTCAGCGGGCGCACGATCACGCCGTGCTGGAGGAGCTTCTGGAAGATGTCCGCGGCGCTCCGCCCGACGTCCACGAGGATGAAGTTCGCGCGCGAGGGCACGTAGGAGACGCCCAGGTTCTTGAACTCGTCGTAGAGGTAGTGGCGCCCGGCCTCGATCATCCGGACGCACTCCATGATGTGCGCCTCGTCCTCGAGCGCCGCGAGCCCCGCCGCCTGCGCGAGCGAGTTGACGTTGAAGGGCTGGCGGATGCGGTTCATGAGCGAGATCGCGTCCGCGTCCGCGACGCCGTAGCCGACGCGCAGCCCGGCGAGGCTCGCGGCCTTCGAGAAGGTCCGGAGGACGATCACCTTGCGGCCCTGCTTCACGTACTGGAGCACCTCCGGGAAGTCGGGGCCGAGCGCGAACTCGATGTAGGCCTCGTCGAAGACGACGATCGTGCGCTCGGGCACCCGCGCCATGAAGTGCTCGACCTCGTCGGCCGTGACGATCGTGGCCGTCGGATTGTTCGGGTTCGCGATGAACACGAGCTTCGTCATCGGCGTCATCGCGCGCGCCATGGCCTCGAGGTCGAGCCGGTACTCCTTGAGCATGACCATGACGCGGACGCCCCCGGCCGCCTGGACGATCATCGGGTAGACGACGAACGACGGGTGCGGCATGACCGCCTCGTCGCCCGGCCGCAGGAACGCGCGCACGAGCAGCTCGATCAGCTCGTTCGAGCCGTTGCCGAGCACGATCTGCTCGGGCATGAAGCCGTGCTTCTTGGCGAGCGCCTGGCGGAGGTAGAAACCGCTGCCGTCCGGATAGCGGTTGCCGTGGTGCAGCACCGCGAGGATCGCCTTCTGCACGCGGTCGGAGGGCGGCAGCGGGTTCTCGTTCGAGGCGAGCTTGATCGCGTCCGGGATGCCGAACTCGCGCTCGAGCTCCTCGATGGGCTTGCCGGGCTCGTAGGGCGCGATCCCCAGGATGTGTTCGTTCGCGAGGGATTCCCACTGCGTAGGCATGCTCTCTCCTTATGCGGCCGGGTAGGACCCGAGGATCTTCAGGTGGAGGGTCCGCTCCCCGACCTCACGCAGCACCGACGCGACGCCGGGGGTGTCGCGGTGCCCTTCGAGGTCGACGAAGATGACGTACTCCCAGGGCCCCTGCTTGGCCGGGCGCGACTCGATCTTGGTGAGGTTGATCCCCGCCCGGGCGAGCGGCTCGAGGATCCGGTAGAGCGCGCCGGGCTCGTTGCGCATCGCGAAGAGGATCGTCGTCTTGTCGCGGCCGGTCGGCGCCACCGACTGCCGCCCGACGACGAGGAAGCGCGTCGTGTTGTGCGGGTTGTCCTCGACGCGCGAGCGGAGGACCGGCACGCCGTAGAGCCGCGCGGCGAGCTCCGAGGCGATCGCCGCGACGGCCGGGTCGGTCGCGGCCAGCTCCGCGGCGGCGGCGGTGGACAGTGTCTCCTCGGTCACCACGTCGGGCAGGTGCTCGCCGAGCCAGCCGCGGCACTGCGCGAGCGCCTGGGGGTGCGAAGCGACGCGCTTGATCTCGCCGAGGTCCGCCGCCCGCGACAGGAGCTGCTGGGCGATCTCGAGCCGGAGCTCGCCGCAGATCAGGACCTCCGACACGCTCAGCCGGTCGAGGGTGATGTTGACCGCGCCCTCCGTGCTGTTCTCCACCGGCACGACGCCGTAGTCCGCCCGCCCCCGCGCCACGTCGTCGAAGACCTCGCCGATGGAGCGCGCGGGGCGGCAGCCCGCGCCCGCGCCGAAGTGCTGGAGCGCGGCCAGGTGGGTAAAGGTCGCCTGCGGCCCGAGGTAGGCCACCGTGAGCTCGGCCTCGAGCGCCCGGCAGGCGGCCAGGATCTCGCGCCAGATGGCGCCGACGGCCTCGGGGGTGAGCGGGCGGGCGCTCGCCGCCGTCAGGCGGCGCAGGATCTCGACTTCACGCTCCGGGACATAGGACGGCGCGTCCTGACGTCGTTTGAGGTCTCCGATCTGGCGGGCGGCCTCGGCGCGTTGGGTAAGGAGCTTGAGGATTTGGTCGTCGAGGTCATTGATCCTGGAACGCCAATCGTCCAGGTTCATAGAAACTCCTGCGAACCGAGCTCGAATCGTATCCCGGGATTATAGGCCCACGCGTCTGGCAAGAGCAAGTCAGGGGCGCCGGGGCTCGGCCACGGCCGCGCGCAGCGCCCGCACCTCGCGCGGCGTCAGGCGGCGCGAGGCGCCGGGCCGGAGGTCGCCGAGCCCGATCGGCCCGAAGGCGACGCGCCGGAGCCGCGCGACCCGGTGGCCCAGGGCCTCGCAATAGCGCTTCACCTCGTGCTTGCGGCCCTCGGTGAACGTGAGCCTCATCCGGCTCGCCCGCGCGGACGCCCCGAGGAGCTCCACGGCGAGCGGCGTCGCGGGCCCGTCGGCGAGCGCGACGCCACGACGCCAGCGTTCGAGGTCGGCCCGCCCCACCCGCCCTTCCACCAGGGCCTCGTAGACGCGCGGGAGCTCGTAGCGGGGGTGAAGGAGGCGATGCGTGAGCGGCCCGTCGTTCGTCAGGAGGAGTGCGCCCTCGACGTCCCAGTCGAGGCGGCCGACCGGGTAGAGCCGGACGCCCGCCGGTACCAGGTCGGTGACCACCGGGCGGCCCTGCGGGTCGGAGCGCGTCGTGACGTACCCGCGGGGCTTGTGGAGCAGCACGTACGCGCGGGACTCGGCGGGCGGGAGCGGGCGCCCGTCGACGGTGATGACGTCGGTCTCGGGATCGGCGAGCGTGGCTGGGCTCGCCAGGACCACGCCGTTGACCGCGACGTGGCCCTCGGCGATCAGGCGGTCACCCCCCCGCCGGGACGTCAGCCCCGCCTGCGCCAGGATCTTGTTGAGTCGGAGCTTCGCCATGCTCGGCGACCGCGGCGAGCTCCGGCACGACCAGCTCACCCTCGACCCTCGGCAGGTCGCCGAGGTCGCGGAGGCCGAACGCGACCATGAACTCGCGCGTCGTTTCGAAGAGGTACGGCCGCCCGGGGGCGTCCTTGCGCCCGGCGATGCGGACGAGCCGCCGCTCGAGGAGGTTCTCGAGGACCGCCTCGGAGTTGACGCCGCGGATCGCGTCCACCTCGGGCCGCGACACCGGCTGCTTGTAGGCGATGATCGCGAGCGTCTCGAGCGCGGGCCGCGACAGGCGCTGCTTCGTCCGCGCGCGCGCGAGCTTGACGAGCCAGGGGGCGAGCTCGGGCCGCGTCACCATGCGGTAGCCGCCGCCCACCTCGACGATCATGAGGCCGCGCTCCTGATAGCGCAGGCGTAGCTCCTCGACCAGCCCGCGCGCGGCCTGCGCGCTCTCGAGGTCGAGCACGTCGCGGATGCGCTCCGCTTCCAGCGGCGTGTCGGACGCGAACAGCAGGGCTTCGACGACGTCAACTGGCGTCGGCATGGGTCTCCCCGTTCTGGCGTTCGATCACGATTTCCCCGAAGAGCTCGCTCTGCTGCGTCTTGATCTTCCCGAGGCGCACGAGCTCGAGCACGGCCAGGAGCGTGACGACGATCTCCGAGCGCTGGCGCTCGCCGCCCGCGAGCGACGAGAACAGCAGCGACCACGTGTCGCGGAGCAGCACCAGGATCTCGGCCATCCGCTCGAGGATCGAGGGCGGGTTCGGCTCGATCTCGCGGGGCTTCCGCCGGAGCTGCTCCTCGATCAGCCGGCGCACGGCGCGCTCGAGGAGGTGAACCGAGAGGTCCTCGAGCGGCACATCCTCGGGCAGCGGCAGGGTGCTCGACGGCCGCCCCCACACGAGCGCCTGCTCGGTCTCGCGCTCCGCGAGCCGGGCGCCGAGCGCCTTCACGTGCGCATACTCGCGGAGGCGCTCCTCCAGCTCGAGGCGCAGCGCCTCGCCCTCCTCGTCGAGGACCTCGGCGGCGGTCTCGTCGGGGGGCACCAGCAGCTTCGACTTGAGGTAGATGAGCGTCGCCGCCATCACGAGCCAGCCGCCCGCGATCTCGAGGTCGCGGAACTCCAGGGCCTCGAGGTGGGCGAGGTACTGGTCGGTGATCGTCCGCACCGGCAGGCGCGCGAGGTCGATCTCGTTGGTGCGGCAGAGGTGGAGCAGGAGGTCGAACGGGCCCTCGAACTCCCCCACGCGCAGCGTCAGATCGCGGCCGGCGTCGAGCGTAGGCGCCTCCTCCGCGCTCATGGCAGTAGGCCCACGGCGGCGCGGACCTCGCCCATCGTCGTCTGGGCGACCGCGCGCGCGCGTTTGGAGCCCTCGTAGAGGATCTCTTTGATCGCGTCCGGCTTCTCGGCGTAGGCCTGCCGCCGCGCGCGGATCTTCTCGAGCGGCGGGAGCATGTGCTTGAGCAGCACGTCCTTGCAGTCGAGGCAGCCGATGGCCGCCGTCCGGCAGCCCGTCGCGCAGTACTCGCGGTCGGCCGACGGCGTGAAGATCTTGTGGAGGTCGAAGACGGGACAGATGTCGGGATTGCCGGGATCGGTGCGCCGCTTGCGCGCGGGGTCGGTGACCATCGGCTTGACCTTCCGCGCGATCTCCTCGGGTGGATCCGAGAGGAGGATCGCGTTGCCGAGGGATTTCGACATCTTCCGCCCGTCCGTGCCCGGAACCTTCGGGATCTCCGTCAGCTTCGCGTCCGGCTCGGGGAAGACCGGCTTGAAGGCGTGGTTGAACCGCCGCGCCACCTCACGGGTCAGCTCGACGTGCGGGACCTGATCGATGCCGACGGGTACCCAGCGCGGCTTGTACATGAGGATGTCCGCCGCCTGAAGGAGCGGGTAGCCGAGCAGCCCGTACGAGGGCGACGCGATCCCCTGCTGCTCGATCCGCTCCTTGTAGGTCGGCACGCGCTCGAGCCACGCCACCGGCGTGACCATCGAGAACAGCAGGTGGAGCTCCGCGTGCTCGGGCACGAGGGACTGGATGAACAGCGTCGAGCGCTCCGGGTCCAGCCCCGCCCCGAGCCAGTCTGCGAGCATCTCGACCGTGTCTCCCGGGACGGTCGACGTGTCCGTGTCGTCGGTGAGCGCGTGCCAGTCGGCCGCGAAGTAATAGCAGTCGTAAGCGTCCTGCAGGCCCACCCAGTTCTTCAGCGCCCCGAGATAGTTGCCGAGATGGATCTTCCCCGAGGGGCGCATGCCGGACAGCACACGTTCCTTCGCCTTGGTCATCCGAGCCTCGTCCTCTCCCAGACCTTCGCCGAACGGATGAACACATAGTACGCGTAGAGCACCGCGAGAAGGAAGCCTCGCCAGCCGTCGAGGAACCCCCCGCGGGCGACGTACATGGAGAGGAACCGCCCGGCCGGCCGGAGGACGAGGTCCCCCACCCGCGCGCGGCGCCCGCTCCGGACCCAGTCCTCGGCCGCGAGCGTCGAGTAGCGGTCGGCGCGCGCCACGAAGTGGGCGAGGTCGCGGTAGCTCCGGTGGACGAGGGGCGCCTGGAGGCGCCCGACCCGCCCCGTGACCTCGACCGACTCGTGAACGGCGCGCTCGACGAAGCGGCCCCGGCCGCGCTGGAACAGGCGGAGCTGCCAGTCGGGATAGAGGCCGCCGTGGCGCATGGAGCGCCCCCACATGACGTTCCGGCGGGGGATCCGGTAGCCCGCGCACGGCGCCTCACCCGCGACCGTGGCGAGGATCTCGTCCCGGAGCTCGCGCGGGACCTCCTCGTCGGCGTCCAGGGAGAGGACCCAGTCGCCGGTCGCCTGGGCCAGGCCGAAGTTCTTCTGGGCGGCGAAGCCGGGCCAGGGCCGGACGATGACCCGGTCGGTGAACTCGCGCGCGACCTCGACGGTCTTGTCGGTGGACTCGGCGTCCACGACCACGAGCTCGTCGGCCCACACGGCGCTCTCGAGGCACGCGCGCAGCCGCTCCTCCTCGTCGAGCGTGACCACGACCACCGAGACCCGCGGCCTCACGGGCCCAGCGCCTCCGCGACCGCCTCGAAGACCGGCGCCACGGCGAGGGACGGAAGCCGCCCGTCCGGGCTCTCGAGCGCCCGCTGGCGCCAGGGCCCGTTCCGCTCGGCCGACGTGGGCCCGTAGAGCCCCACGCAGGGCACGCCGAGCGCCGCGGCCACGTGAAGCGGTCCGGTGTCGCCCGCGACGACCACGCTCGCGCGGCGGAGGACCGCGATCAGCGCGTCGAGGTCGGTGGGCGGCGCCAGCGCCAGGCGGCCACCGGCCACCGCCTCGGCGAGCGCCCGCTCCTCCGGTCCCCAGACGACGAGCACCCGCGCGCCCGCCTCGGTGGTGAGCCGGCCCCCGAGGTCGCGGAACCGCTCGGCGGGCCAGCGCTTGTCGGCCCTCCCCGCCCCCGGGTTCAGGACGACGAGGCGGTCGCGCGGCTTCAAGCCGGCCGCCGCCAGGAGCTCGTCCGCCCGTGCCTCGGCGGCGGCGTCGCACGGCAGCGGGAACTCGACGCGCGCGCCCGACACCCCGAGCGGCTCGAGCAGAGCGAGGCACTGCTCCACGACGTGCCGCGCGGCGGCCGGCGGCGTCACGCGGTGGTTGGTGAAGAGCGCGGCGAGCGGCTCCCGGCAGCGCCTCGCCGCGAGGCCGATGCGGAGGGGCGCCCGGGTCGCCGCCGCGAGCACGCCGCTCTTCACGAGGCCCTGGAGGTCCACCGCGACGTCGAAGCGCGCGGCGGCGAGGTGGCGCCGGAGCTCGGCAAGCTCCCCCGCGGCGCGCGCCGCGCCGAGCGGCGTGCGCACCCGCCGCCAGCCGCGCGTGTCCACGGGGACGACCTCGTCGAGCGCCGGGTTCCCCCGGAGCACGGCGGCCTCGTGCCGCTCGACGATCCACGCGAGGCGCGCGCGCGGGAAGCGCGCGCGGAGCGCCCCGGCGGCGGGCAGCGCGTGCACCACGTCGCCGAGCGAGGAGAGCTTGACCAGGGCGATGTTCACCTGAACCGCCCGACGATGCGCGCGATGAGGTCGCGCGTGGAATGGTCCTTCGGGTCGCCGACGACCGCGACGCGGCCGCCGACCTTCCGCACGGTCGCCGCTTCGGGTACTGCGGCCTGCGTGTAGTCGGTGCCCTTGGCGTGGACGTCGGGGCGGATCCGCTCGATCAGCCGGTCGGCGCGCTCGTCGTCGAAGACGACGACGTGGTCCACGTGGCGGAGCGCCAGGAGCATCTCGGCGCGCTCCGCGGCGGGCATGAGGGGGCGGCCCGGGCCCTTCAGGCGCGCCACCGTCGGGTCGGAGTTGAGGCCGACGAAGAGCACGTCGCCCAGGCGCCGGGCGGCGGCGAGGTACCGGACGTGGCCGACGTGGAGGAGGTCGAAGCAGCCGTTGGCGAGGACGATGCGCTTTCCCTCGGCCCGAAGCCGCTCGGCGAGCGCCGCGGCCTCGTCCAGGGTCACGGGCTCGCCTCGCTGCCGAGCAGCTCAGCTCGCACTGCTCCCGTCACAGACCCAGGGCCTTCCGGAGCTCGTCGCGCGGGACCGTCGCCGTCCCGCGCTTCATGACGACGAGGCCGCCGGCGACGTTGGCGAGCGCGGCCGCGTCCGCGGGCGCGGCCCGGCACGCGAGCGCGAGCGTGAACGTGCCGATCACCGTGTCGCCCGCGCCGGTCACGTCGGCGATCTCGTCGGTGCCGTGGATCGGGATGAAGGTCGTGGCCCCGTCGCGCTCGAGGAGGGCCATGCCCTGGCTCCCGCGCGTGACGAGGAGCAGCCGCGCGTCCAGGCGCTCGAGGAGCTGGCGGCCCGCCTTCTCCACGCCCCGCTCGTCGTCGGCGGGCATCCCGGTGAGCTGCTCGAGCTCGGCCTCGTTGGGCGTGGCCGCGGTGACGCCGGTGAAGCGCGGGAGCTGGTAGCGGCTGTCCACGCTGACGACCGCGCCGGTCCGGCGCGCCGCCGCCCGGACGCCCTCGAAGACGCGCGGCGTGAGCGTGCCGTACCCGTAGTCGGAGACGAGGATCGCGTCGGCGCGCGCGCCCAGCGTGGCGAGGCGCCCGAGCAGCGCGTCCTCGGTCACGGGCGTGAGCTCGCTGGCGGGCTCGCGGTCGAGGCGCACCACCTGCTGACGCGTGGACTGGTAGCCGCCCGCCATGACGCGCGTCTTCACGGGGGTCGTCCGGCCGGCCTCGGCGACGATCCCGTCGGTCGGCATCCCGGCCGCGCGGAAGAGCGCGGCCAGCTCGTCGCCGGCGGCGTCCCGCCCGACGACGCCGAGCGGGACGACGCGCGCGCCGAGCGCCTGGACGTTGTGGGCGGCGTTCGCCGCGCCGCCCAGCAGCACCTCACGCTGGGCGAAGCGCAGGATCAGCACCGGGGCCTCGCGCGAGATGCGCGCGGGCTTGCCGAAGAGGTACTCGTCCTCGATCAGGTCGCCGACGACGACGACGGTGCGCGCGCCGAAGCCGTCGATCGCCGCGCGCATGCCGGCCGTCACGTCCGTCACGCCCGGCGCCTCGCGAGCACCCACTCGACCGCGTCGAGCAGGTCCGGCGCGACGTGGTCGGGCTCGAGGGGAAAGCGCGCGCGCCGGTACTCCCACTCGCCGAGGCCGTAGCCCGTGAGCACGAGCACCGCCGCGGCGCCGACGGCGCGCGCCGCGACGAGGTCGGACGGCCTGTCGCTCACGAGCGTCGAGCGGGTGAGGTCGAGGCCGTGGTCGGCGGCGGCGCGGTGGAGAAGCCCGGGCTTCGGCTTGCGGCAGTCGCAGTCGAGCCGGTAGGGCGGCTCGCCCTCGGTCGGGTGATGCGGGCAGACGTAGATCGCGTCGAGGTGCGCGCCCTCGGCCTTGAGCTGAGCGACGAGCGCCGCGTTCACCGCCTGGAGGACTTCCTCGGAGAAGTAGCCGCGCGCGACCCCCGCCTGGTTGGTGACGACGATCGCGGCGACACCCACCTCGTTCAGGCGGCGGATCGCTCGGGCCGAGCGTGGCAGGAGTCGGAGCCGCCGCGGGTGGTTGACGTACCCGACTTCCTCGGTCAGGGTGCCGTCACGATCCAGGAACACCGCGGGCCGCGACACCACGCTCCGAGTCTAAGCCGGACGCCGCGGATTTCTCAAGAAGAATCCCACTTTGCGCCCCGGAACCGATTGTAAATCCGCACGAAACCCTCGACCTGCGCCGCGAAGGTGAAGGGCTCGGCCGACGCGCGCGCGGCCTCGGACAGCTCCCGTGCGGGCATCGCGCGCAGCCGTGCGAGCGCCGAGGTCAGCGCGGCGGGGCTCCGAGGATCGACGACCGCGCCGTTCGAGCCTTCGCGAATGACCTCGGCCCCGCCCGCCGCGGCGCTGGCGACGACCGGGACGCCGGAGGCGAGCGCTTCGAGGTGGACGTTGCCGAAGGGCTCGTAGCGGCTCGGCAGCGCGACCACGTCGGCGGCCGCGTACCACCGCTCGGCGTCCTCCCGCGGGTCGAGCCAGACGATCCGCTCGGCGATCCCGAGCTTGCCGGCGACGGCCCGCGACGGCGCCGCGTCGCCCCGGCCGATGACGAGCAGACGGCTGGTCCGGTCGGGAAAGGCGCCGAAGGCCTCCACGAGCGTCGCGAGTCCCTTGCGCTCGAAGCCGCTCCCCATGAAGAGCACGGTCCAGGCGTCGCGCGGAATTCCCGCCTCGTCGCGCGCCGCCGCGCGATGGGCCGCGCGGTTCCGCGGATGGAATCGCGCGAGGTCCACGCCGTTGTAGACGACCGAGAGGCGCGCCGGCGCCACCGCGTACAGCGCCGCGATCTCGGCGGCCCCGCGCCTGGCGATCGCGACGACCTCGGGCGTCCGGGCGAACACGCGACGCTCGAGGCCGAGGACGATGCGGTGGTAGAGCCCGCGCGCGCGCCGGCCCTCGAGGCTCGCGAGGTAGCCGCGGTGGCAGCCCTCCCCCGCGCGGTAGACGTCCTGGCGGAGCGTGCGCTCGTGGCTCTGGACGACGTCCCACGCGCCGCGCGCCACGGCGACGCGCGCCGCCGCGGCGAGGGCGAGGGCACGCGCCGCCGCCGGGAGCGGCGGCAGCGGGAGCGCGTGGTGCGTCACGCCCGGCACCCGATACCGGCCGCCGGGGGTCAAGAGGTGCACGTCGTACCCGTGCTCGACGAGCGCCCGGACGAGGCCGGCGGTCGCCCGCTCGACGCCGCCGTGGAAGACGAAGGGCCGCGCGATGACGAGGAGCTTCATTGGAGCGGGGTCCGCGAGGCCGGTGGCACTCGGAACGTGCCCTGAGCGAGGTGCGGGGCGGCTCCGTTCCGCATGTCGCGACTCATTTCACCGGCCACCTTGAGACGAGTCGATCGATCAGCGGGAAGAGCACGGCGCGCGCCGCGCGAAAGCTGTAGCGCTCCTCGCACCTCTGCCGCGCCGCTGCGCCGAGCGCCGCGGCCTCGGCCGGACGCGCGAGGAGGTCGCGGATCGCCTCGGCGAGCGCGCCGACGTCTCCCGGCGCGACGACGCGGCCGCAGCCCGCGAGCATCTCCGGGATCATCGAGACCGCCGTGGACACGATCGGGCGGCCGAGCGCCATCGCGTCGAGGAGCTTCGCCGGCACCTGGGCGAGCGTGTCCGGGGTCGCGCGCTGCGGCACCGCGACGACATCGGCCGCCGCGAGGTAGCGCGGCACGTCCTCGAACGGGACTTCCCCCGTCACCCTGATGTCCGGCCGTCCGGCCCAGCCGCGCGCGGCCGCGCGCTCGGGCCGGGCGCCCACCAGGGCGAGCACGACGTCCGGACCGAGGCGCCCCACGGCGGCGACAAGGTCGTCGACGCCCTTGTAGGCCCTGGGCGTGCCCAGGAACATGACGACACGCCGGTTCCCCACACCGAGCCCCGCGCGCGCCCACGCCGGGTCGTAGCGCGCCGGGTCCCAGGCGTCCGTGTCGCGCACGTGCGTGACGAACGCGCCGCCGAAGCGCGCCTCCAGAAACCGCGACGCGACGAGGCGGGCGTCGGCGCGGCGGACGAGCTTCTCCGCCGTCCACGTCCAGGCGAGGCCGTTCGGGTCGGCGAGGTCGAGCGCCCGGCCCACGCGGCCCCACGCGCCCGACCGCTGGAAGAACCCGAGCTCCCAGTCGTCGATGTCGAGCAGGAGCGGCCGGCGGCGACGCGCGCGCGCGAGGAGCCCGACGCCGTAGCTCGTCGGCCGCGGCTTGGACGCGACCAGCACGTCGCCGTCCGCGAGGCGGAGCAGCTCGGGGATCGCCTTGAAGAAGCCGGGGTACTTCCCCGCCGGGACGCCGCGGTGGGCGACGTCGCCGCCCTGCGCGGGCTTCCAGAGCTCGGGGCCGAACTGCGGCCCGACGACCTCGACCTCGAAGCGCGGGGCCAGGAGCCGCGCCAGCAGGTCGGCGCGGCCCGTGGCGTTGTCCGCGAGGTCGAAGGCGAGGACGGAGATCTTCACGCGCCCGGGGTCGCGAGACGGGCGTAGCGGGCCTCGAGGGCCTCGGCGACGCGGGCACCCGAGTACCGGCGCTCGACGAGCGTTCGCCCCGCGTCGCCGAGCCGCGCGCGCGCGCCCGGGTCGCCGAGGAGCCCGGCGAGCGCCGCGGCGAGCGCCGCCCCGTCGCCCGCCGGTACGAGAACGGCGTGCGCGCCGTCCTCCAGCACCTCCGGGACGACGCCCACGCGCGAGGCGATCAGCGGCCGGCCCGCGGCGAGGCACTCGAAGACGACGCGCGACATGCCGTCGGACTCGAGCGGGACGTAGAGCGCGATGTCGAGCGCCGCGAGGGCGCCCGGCGCGTCGTCGAGCCACCCCGAGATCGTGAACTGCTCCGCGAGCCCGGCGCGCCCGATCGCCTCCCGGACCGACGCCTCGGTGCCGCCCCGGCCGATGAACGCGAAGCGCGGGCGGAGACCCTCGCGGGCGAGCCGCGCCGCGGCCTCCACCACGACGTGGTGCCCCTTCATCACGCGGAGGCCTGCGAGCATGCCGACGAGCGGCCGGCCGGCCTCGCCGCCGAGCCGCCGCCGCGCCGCGGCATCGCCGGGCACTCCCCGATAACGCTCGGCGTCGGCGCCCCCGGGGAGCGCCGTGACGCGGTCTTCCGGGAGGAGCCCCGCCGCGACGTACTGCCCCCGGATCGCCTCGGTCACCGTCACGACCCACGCGGTCGCCCGGCGATAGAGCCAGCGGTTCGCCGGGTGCGGCCGGACGGCCTGCGCGATGTGCCGCGTCCGCACGAGGGGCTTCGGCGCGCCGCTCACGCGATTCGCGACGGCCGCGAGCCAGTGCTCCTTGCCGCGGTGGACGTGGACGACGTCCGCCTCGCGGAAGCGCCGCGCCAGCCGCCTCACGTCGGCGACGTCGGCGCCTGGGGCGAGGCCGCTCGCGAACGCGAACGTCTCGATCCGCGTGACGCCCTCGCGGCGCGCCGGCTCCAGCACGCGTGCCTCGGTCCCGGCGCGGCAGCCGAGGGTGACCGCGTGGCCGCGCCGCTCGAGCTCGCGCGTGACGCGCGCCGCCCAGTAGGCGTCCGACGACCAGCCGCGGCAGGACACGAGCTGGAGGATCCTCACGCGAGGCTCCGGTACACGCGCTCCACCGTGTCCAGCGAGCGCTCCGGGCTGAAGACGGTCTGCGCGCGCACCCGGCCCGCCAGCCCCATGGCGCGGCCGCGGTCCGCCGCGCCGAGGACCCGGGCGAGGGCGGCCGCGACGCTCTCCGGGCTGTCGTCCTCGACGAGGAGGCCGGTCTCGCCGTGGACCACGGTCTCCGGCAACGCGCCCACGCGCCGCGCGACGACGGGGCGCGCCGCGGCCATCGCCTCGAGGGCCGCGCGGCACGAGTCGTCGGAGCCCGCCGCCATCAGCGCGAAGCAGTCGGCCGCCGCGAGGAGCGCCGGGAGGTCGCGGTCCCGGTACCCGGTGAAAACGACCCGCGCCGCGAGCCCGAGCTCGGCGACGAGCTGCTCGAGCCGCGCGCGCGTCTCCCCCTTGCCGACGAGCAGCAGGCGCGCGAGGGGCATTCGGCCGAGGAGCTGGCGGAAGCCCGCGAGCAGGAGCTCGTGGCCGCGGTTCGGCGCCAGGCGCGCGACCGACACGATCACGGGCGAGTCGCCGAGCTTGAACTCCTCGCGGACCCGCCGCGGGTCGGCGTCCCCCGCGAAGCGCGGCAGGTCGGCGGCGCCGGGGATCCAGAAGACGCGCTCGTGGGGGATGCCGACCTCGCGGCAGCGCGTCTCGATCTGGCGCGAGACCGCGAAGACGCCCGCCGTCCGCCGATAGAGGCCAGCGGCGAGGCGGTCGCGCTTCACCGCGCGCAGCGTGTGGAACGTGCGCACCACCGTCGCGCGGCCGCGGCCCCGGCCCGCGGGTCGCGCCACCAGCGCGAGCCAGTGATCGTGCGAGTGGTGCGCGTGGACGAGATCCACGCCCTCGCGCCGGATCACCGCCCGGAGCCGGAGCGTATCGCGCGGGAGGGCGCCCGGGTGGAGCCGGAGGCCCTCGACCAGTTCGAGGCCCGCCTCACGCGCCTTCTGCTCGAACCGGTCGCCCGGCATGACGCCGAGGAGCACGCGGTGGCCCCGGTCGCGGAGACCTCGCACGAGCTGGATCGTCGGGTCCGCGCTCCCCGTCCACCAGCGGTTCGCGACGAGGTGGAGGACGGTGAACGGCTTCAGCGCCGTGCTCCGCAGAGCGCCTCGACGCGCTCCCTCACGCGCTCGGCGGAGATCAAGCGCATACACGGGTGATCGATCGGGCACGTCCGGTAGAAGCACGGCGCGCACGGCACGGGACGCGCGAGGACCGTCACCGGCCCCCGCGGGGCGCTCCACGCCGGGTCGGTGGGGCCGAAGAGCGCGACCACCGGCCTGCCGAGCGCCGCCGCCAGGTGCGCGACGCCGGTGTCGCCGGCGACGAGCGCGTCGAGCTCCGCGAGGAGTGCCGGCAGGAGGGCCGGACTGTCGCGTCCCACGAGGCTCGGCGTGGGCACCTCCGCGCGAACCGCCTCGGCGGCCCGCACGTCCGCCGGGGCCCCGAGGAGGACCGGCGAGCCCCCCGACGCACGGAGGGCCCGGCAGAACTCGACGACCCGCTCGCGCGGCCACACCTTGGCGCTCCCGAACTCGGCCCCGAGGTGGACACCGACGATGGGTCCTCGTCCGCCGTGCGCGGCGGCCTCCGCGAGGAGCGCGCGCGCCCGGGCGCGTTCGGCCGAGTCCGCGCTGGGCGGCTGGAGCCGCGGCACGCCGTCGGCCACGCGCGCGCCGAGCCGCTCGACGAGCAGGCCGTACTCGTCCGCCTGGTGGAGGCGCGGGTCGGGCGGCGCGACGGGATCGCTCAGGAGCCAGCTCCGCCCGCCCCGCGCGTAGCCGATCCGCCGGCGCGCCCCCCAGTACACCGCGGCCAGCGCGGCCTCGAGGGAATTCGGCAGGAGCACGGCCGCGCCGGCGCCGAATCTCCGCACCTCGTCCGCGGCGCGCAGCCGGCCGCTCCAGGCGCGCGGATACGCCACGAGCACGTCGGCGAGCCCCTGGCCGGCCAGGAGCGGCGCCCACGGACCCGCGAGGAGGATCCGCGCGTCGCCGAGCGCCGCGCGCAGCGCGCGCAGCGCCGGTACCGCCATCACGGTGTCGCCGAGCCAGTTCGGCAGGCGGACGCTCAGCTTCTCGAGCACGTACGTCCGAAGGCCGCCTGCCACGCGTCCTCGCCCGAGGTCAGGACGAGCCTGATCGCGAGGACCCACAGCGGGCGGCGCGGGAGTGGGAGCTTGCGCAGCCGGACCCAGTCTTTCTCGGTCGTGACGAGCACGTCGGCGTCGAGCTCGCCCGCGAGGGCGTCGAGCCGCGCGACGTCGTCCGCCGCGTACCAGTGGTGATCGGCGAACGGCACGAGCTCCGCGAGTGTGACGCCGCTCGCCTCGAGCGTGGCGGCGAACGCGCGGGGCACGGCGATGCCGGCGAAGCCGAGGACGCGCTTGCCCGCGAGGTCGCCGAGGCTCACCGGCCGCATCCGGCTCGCCTCCCAGCACTCGGCGGGCACCACGCGCGCGGTGAGGACGGGCACGCTCGGGGCGACGCGCGCGACGGTCTCCACGACGTCCCGCGCCTCGCCCAGCGTCGCCGCCCCCATGGCGACGACGAGGTCGGCGCGCGCGAGCGCCGCGAGCGGTTCCCGCAGCGGCCCGGCGGGCAGCAGCCGGCCGTTGCCCCACGGGTCCGACGCGAGCGCCATCACGACCTCGAGGTCCTTCGTGAGCGTCCGATGCTGGAAGGCGTCGTCGAGGACGATCGCGGTGACACCGAAGCGCTCGATGGCGAGGCGCGCGGTCGCGTAGCGGTTGCCGCCGACCACGACGGGCACCCCCGGCAGGCGCCGCGCGAGCAGGAACGGCTCGTCGCCCGCCTCCTCGGCGTCGAGCCTGATCGAGGCCGCGTCGGCGACGACGTGGATGCCGCCCGTGCGCCGGCCGTAGCCGCGGCTCACGACGGCCGGCCTGTGGCCGAGGGCGGTGAGCGTCTGCACCGCGACCTCGACCGCGGGCGTCTTGCCGGTGCCGCCGACGGTCAGGTTGCCGATCGAGACGACGGGGACGCCGACGGAGCGCGACTTCAGCACGCCGCGCGCGTAGAGCCACTCGCGCGCGCCGAGGAGCCCGCGGTAGCCGCCGCCCGCCGCCGACAGGAGGCCCCCGGCCCCGCGTCCGAAGCCCTCCTCCCAGCCGCGCGTGAGCCGCGAGCCGCGCTCGCTCACCCGGCCGCCCCCGGGAGCAGGAACCGGGCGGCCAGGTCGAGCGTCTCCTGGACGGCGCCGTGGCGCGACGCGACCGCCTCGTAGCCGGCCTCGCCGAGCTTCTGCCTGAGGTCCGCGTCGGCGAGCAGGCGCGCCAGCTCGCGGCCGAGCTCGTCGCCGTCGCGGACGACGAGCGCCGCGCCCACCGTCTCGAGGAGCGTCGCCGCCTCGCGGAAGTTCGTCGCGTGCGGACCGAAGAGCACCGGCTTCCGGCGGAGCGCCGCCTCGAGCATGTTGTGGCCGCCGGCCGGCACGAGGCTCCCGCCGACGAACACGACGTCGGCGACCGAGTAGAGCGGGGCGAGCTCGCCGACCGTGTCGAGCACCACGATCGCGTGCCGCTCGCGGGCGCGCGGCAGCGCGCTCCGGCGGACCACGGGGAAGCCGCGCGCCGCGACGAGATCGGCGACCTCGTCGGCGCGCTCGGGATGCCGGGGCGCCAGGACGAGGCCCAGGCTCGGGAACTCGCGGCGCGCGCGCTGGTGGGCGTCGAGAACCATCGCCTCCTCGCCGCGATGCGTGCTGCCGGCGATCCAGACCGGCTGGCCGGGCTCGAGCCCGAGCATGCGCCGCCAGAGATCCACCGAGCCCGCGGTGTCGGGCAGCGGCTCGTTCTTGACGTTCCCGGTGACCACGACGCGCTCCGGGTGGGCGCCGAGCGCGATGATCCGCCGCGCGTCCTCGGCGGACTGCATCGCGAAGACACGGACGCCGTCGAGCACCCGCGCCATGAACGGCCGGATCAGGCGATAGCGGCGGTACGAGCGGTCGGAGATCCTGCCGTTGGCGATCATCACCGGGATGCGACGCGCCGCGAGGGCGCGCAGGAGGTTGGGCCAGAGCTCGGTCTCCATGCACACGAGGAACGCCGGGTGGAGCGCGTCGAGGAAGCGCCGCACCGCCCACGGCAGGTCGATCGGGAAGAACCGGTGGGTCGCGACGCCGGCGTAGCGCTCGCCCACGACGCCGGCGCCCGTCGCCGTCACCGTCGTCACGACCAGCGGCAGGTCCGGGCGCAGGCGGTGCAGGCCCTCGACGAGCGGCGCCGCGGCGATCGCCTCGCCGACGGAGACCGCGTGCAGCCAGCCCGCGCGCGGGCCGGGCGCGGGCCGCGAGGCGCGCAGGGCGAGGCGGTCGCGGAGGTGGAGCGGGACGCCTCGGCGGAGCCGGCGCAGGAGCGCCGCCGGCGCGTAGACGAGCACCAGCGCCACGCCGGCGAGGAGGGTGTACGCGGCGTACATCAGGCGCCCACCAGGTGGTCGGCGGCCACGGTCGCCTCGTCGAGGGCCCGCGCGACCTCCTTCGTCGCCCGCTCGCGGTCGGCGTCGCGCGCGACGCGGAGGGGCGCGCCGAAGACGAGGGCGCAGCGCGCGAACGGCAGCGGGATCATGAGCTCGTCCCAGCTCCCCAGGCGATACGCGGGCCGCGCCGCGACGGCGAGCGGCACGATGGGCGCGCCCGTGAGCGCGGCGAGGGCGACGACGCCGGGCCCGACCTGGCCGCGCGGCCCGCGGGGCCCGTCCGGAACGAGGGCGACGTCGTGGCCGCCCCGGAGCCGCGCGAGCAGCGCGCGCGCCGCGTCCCCGCCCCCGCGCGAGGAGGAGCCGCGCACCGATGGCAGCCCGAAGCGGCGTGCGTAGCGCACGGCCAGGTCGCCGTCCTCGGACCGGCTCGCCAGGATCGTGACCGGCCGGGCGCCGCGGGTCGCCGCGAGACGCCGGTGCAGCCACGGGACCATCAGGATGCGGCCGTGCCAGACGGCGTAGATGAGCGGCTCGCCCGCCGCCCAGCGAGGCGTGAGGCCGTCGGCGCCCGTGACGGTCACGCGCAGCGTGGCGCCGAGGAGCCGCACCGCGGCGGCGGCGAGCGGCGGCGCGAGGCCGCCGAGGGCCCGGCTCACCGCCCCGCCTCGGCGAGGACGAGCCGCGCCGCGCGCGCGCCGACGCCCGGCCGGCCGAGCTCTCCCGCGAGCTCCCCCAGGGCCGCGCGCTGCGCGGCGAGCGCGCCGGGCGTCTCGAGGAGCGCCAGCGCCTCGCGGCCGAGATTCTCGCCCGACGCCGCCCCCTGGAAGAGCTCGGGGACCACCGCGCGCCCGAGCGTCAGGTTCGGCAGGCTGAACCAGGGCACGCGGATCAGGAGGCGCGCGACGAGCGCGGAGAGCGGCGAGAACCGGTAGCAAACGACCATCGGCGTGCCGAGCACGCCCGCCTCGAGCGTCGCCGTGCCCGACGTCACCAGCACGAGATCGGACGCGCGCATGACGCCGTACGTGTCCCCGCCCACCACCTCGATCCGCGGCGCCGCGCCGAGACCGCGCCGCACCGCGGCCGCGTCCACGGTCGGGGCGAGGGCCAGGAGAAAGCGCGCGTCGGGCCGTGCGCGCGCCACGATCGCCGCGGCCTCGCGCATGAGCGGCAGCGCGCGCTCGACCTCCTCGCGCCGGCTTCCGGGCAGGAGCCCGATCACCGGCGCCCCCGCGTCGAGGACGAGGCCGCGCCGCGCCGTCGCCCGGTCCGGCGCACCCGCCACGGCGTCGAGCACCGGGTGGCCCACGAACTCGACCGGCACGCCGGCGCGGCGATACATCGCCGCCTCGAACGGGAACACGGCGAGCACGAGCGAGATGCGCCGGCGGATCGTCCGCACGCGGCCGCCGCGCCACGCCCAGATCTGGGGCGGGATGAAGTAGACGACCGGCACGCCCGCGCGGCGCGCCGCGCGCGCCAGGCGCAGATTGAACTCGGGGAAGTCGATGACGACGAGGACCCGCGGGCGCCGCGCGCCCTCGAGGGCCGCGCGGAGCCGCCGGTACGCGCGCAGCAGGAGCGGCACGCGCCCGGCCGCTTCGCTCGCGCCCGTCGCGGCCGCCGCCGTCACGTCCACGAGCAGCTCCATTCCCGCCGACGCCATCCGCGCGCCTCCCATCCCGAAGAGCCGGCAGCCGGGGCGCTCGGCCCGGAGCGCCCGGCAGAGCGCGGCGCCGTGCAGGTCGCCCGACGCCTCGCCCGCCACCAGCATGATGTCGAGCGCGGCCGCGCCCACGTCAGGCTCCGACGAGCGCGATGCCGGCCGCGTCCGCCCGCCGCACGCTCTCGTCGCGATCGAGGAGCAGCACGCGCCCCGCCTCGACCGCCACCACGGCGGCTGCCCCCGCCGCGGCAGCGTCCACGCTCTCGGGCCCGATCGTCGGCGTGTCGAACCGGTAGTCGTGGTCGCGCGCCACGGCCTTCACCACGACCGCGCCGGGGCCGGCGAGCGCCGCGCCGCGGCGGATCGCCTCGGTCGTCCCCTCGATCGCCTCGACGGCGGTCACGGCGCCGCGCCGCACGACGACCGTCTGGCCCACGCGCGCGTCCGCCAGGAGCCGCGCGAGCGCGAGCCCGCGCTCGACGTCCCGCTGCTCCTCGTCCGTCGGCTGGCGCGCGGACCAGCAGCCCGCCGCCGCCAGGCCGTCGCCGAGGAACGGCCGCTGGTCGAGGACCGTGATGCCCATCTCGGTGAAGGTCGCCACGACGACCTCGATGAGGCGCACGTCGAGCCGCGAGCCGGCGCGCGCCTCCATGGCGTGCGCCGCCGCGTCGCCCGGGCGCGCGCCGAGCGCGTCGCGGGCCGAGAACCGCCCGGAGAAGAGCGCCGCGGTCACACCCGCGTCGCGGAGCCCCGCCAGCACCGCGCCCGGCTCGGCGAGCCGGCTCGGGATCGTGCGCTCCGCGTGGCGCTCCACGCCGGGCGCCTCGCCGAAGGTGAAGGCCACGACGCGCCAGCCCTGGCGCCGCGCCTCCGCCGCCATGCGCGCCGGCAGGACGCCGGCGCCGCACATCAGGCCGAGCGCCCGCTCCACGGTGGATTCGCGGCGTACGCGGTCTCGGAGCGCCCGTCGCGGATCATCCGCTCGATCTCGAGCGCCATCGCGAGCGAGCGGATGTCCTCGCTCTCCGCGAGGACGAGCGGCTCCCCCGCCCGGACGCGCCGCACGGCCCGGGCGAGGTGCTGGATCTCGAGCTTCAACGGGTTCTCCCGGTGGACCTGGACGTGCTCGACGAACGAGGCGCGGCGGTACCGGATGGACTCGCGCTCGAGCGTGTACTCCTGCGCGGCACGCCGGTGCACGCGGATGTCCTGCTCGGCGTAGTCCAGGACCACGAAGGCGTCGGGCTGGGTCACGGCGAGCGTGCGGATCTTCTCCTCCGTGGCGCGGCTCGCGGTGATGATCGCGATCGTCCCGGACTCGAAGCCGATCTGGACGGTCGCGACGTCCGTCACCGGCGAGTGTACCGCGATGCCCATCGCCGTGAGGCGGCGCGGCGGGGAGTCCACGAGCCCGAGCACGATGTCGAGATCGTGGATCATCAGGTCCATCACGACGGTGTCCTTCTGGACACGCGGCGCGAACGGCCCGAGGCGGCGGGACTCGACGAGGATCGGCCGCTCGACGATCTTCTTCAGCTCCTGGACCGCGCCGTTGAACCGCTCGACGTGGCCGACGTGCAGGACCGCGCCCCGCCGGCGGGCGAGCGCGAAGAGCTCGCGCGCCTCCTCCAGCGATGGCGCGATCGGCTTCTCGACCAGCACGCCGACGCCCGCTTCGAGGAAGTCGCTCGCGATCGCGGCGTGCTGCTCCGTCGGCACCGCGACGCTGACGAGGTCCACCCGGCCGAGGAGGTCGCGGTGGTCGGTGAACGCGCGCGTCCCGTAGTGCGCCGCGACGGCGGCCGCGCGCTCGCGGTCCACGTCCACGACGCCGGCCAGCTCGATGTCCCACAGCTCGGCGTAGACGAGCATGTGGTACTGGCCCATGTGCCCGGCGCCCACCACGCCCGCTCGGAGCCGTGGCTCCACGCTCACACCGGCTCGCTTTCCGACGGCGCGGGGACGGCGCCCGGCTCGGGGCTCGGCGCGCCGCAGATCCCCCGCCGCGCCCCGGCGATGAACTCGAGCAGCCGCGCGACCGGCGGGATCGCGGGCAGCTCGCGCCGGATGCGCTCCACCGCGCCCTGCGGCGCCAGGCCCGAGCGGTAGAGGATCCGGTAGGCGTCCTGGATCACGCGGCGGTCCTCCGGCGGCACGCCGGCGCGCCGGAGCCCCACGACGTTGACGCCGCGCGCCGTCGCGGGACTGCCCTCGGCCAGGACGAACGGCGGCACGTCCTGGGTCACCTTGCTGAGGCCGCCGACGTACGCGAAGGCGCCGACGCGCGTGAACGGCACGACGCCGGTGAGCCCGCCGATCGTTGCGCGCTCGCCGATCTCGCAGTGGCCGGTGATGCCCGCGTAGTTGATGAGGATCGCGCCGTCGCCCACGCGGCAGTCGTGCGCGACGTGGCAGTACGCCATGATGAGGCAGCCCGCGCCGATCTCGGTCCAGCCCTCGGGACGCGTCGCGCGATGGATCGTGACGTACTCGCGCAGCACCGTGTCCGGCCCGATCCGCACCCCGGAGGGCGTCCCGTCCCTGAACTTGAGATCCTGGGGCCGGCCGCCGAGCACCGCGCCGTGGCCGACCTTCGCGCGCGCGCCGAGCTCGACGCGCCCCTCGAGCACGACGTGGTGGCCGACCTCCGCCTCGGCGCCCATCGTGACCCCGGCGCCGACGACGGAGAAGGCGCCGATCCGCGCCGCCGGATGGATCCGGGCGGCCGGGTCCACGAGCGCGGTCGGATGGATCGGCTCAGCGCGCGTCATCGCCCTTCGTCCGCTCGGGGCCGGCGAGACCGAGCTGGCCCTCGAGGCGCTCGAGCCGCCGCTCCGCCTGGCGAAGGCGCCTCACGATCTCGGGGAGCTGCTCCTCGAGGGTGAAGAGGCGCTTGGCGCGCAGCACGGGCCGCGCCGGCGTGCCGAAGACCTTCTCGCCCGGCGCGACGTCGCGCGCGAGTCCCGACTGCGCGAGCACGACGGCGCCGTCGCCGACCGTCAGGTGATCGGCGACGCCGACCTGTCCGGCCAGGATCACGCCGCGCCCGATCCGGCTCGAGCCTGCGATGCCGACCTGGGCGACGACGATCGAGTGCTCGCCGATCTCCACGTTGTGCGCGATCTGGACGAGGTTGTCGATCTTCGTGCCCCGCCGGACGACGGTGTTGCCGAGCGTCGCGCGGTCGATCGTCGTGTTGGCACCGATCTCGACGTCGTCCTCGATGAGGACGCCGCCCACCTGCGGGATCTTCCGGTGCGCCTCCCCGTCGAACGCGTAGCCGAACCCGTCGGCGCCGACCACCGCGCCGGCGTGGACGATCACGCGGCGCCCGAGCCTGACGCCCGCGCAGAGCACCACGCGCGGGTGGAGCACGGAGTCCTCCCCGACCTCGGCGCGCGCGCCGACGAACGCGAAGGCGTGGACGCGCACGCGCGGGCCCAGCACCGCGCCCGACTCGACCACGGCGAGCGGGCCCACCGCCGCGGTCGGGTCGACGCGCGCGTCCGCCGCGACCACCGCGGTGGGATCGACGCCGGGCGCGGCCGCCGGCGGCGGGTGGAAGAGCAGGAGCAGGCGGATGAGCGCCTGCTGGGGCTTCGCCGTCCGCAGCACGGGCCCGGGGAGGCCCGCGGCGTCCGGGCCGGCCAGGAACGCGCCGGCGCGCGAGGCCGCCGCGGACTTGGCGTAGCGCGGATCGATCAGGAAGGCGACGTGCTCGGGACCGGCGGCGTCGAGCGTCTCCACGCCGGTGACGATCCGGGTCGGGTCGCCCTCCAGCGTCGCCCGAAGGGTTTCGGCGAGCTCACCCAGGGTGAACCCCGCTCTGTTGCCCATCGGCGGCGCTACTTCTTCATCTTGCTGTTCGCGGCCTGCTGGTCGTACGCCTTGATGATCTCCTCGGTCAGGTCGGCCTCCGGCGAGGCGTAGAGGATGGCGGCGCCACGGCGCTCGACGACGAGGTGGTAGCCGCGCTCCTTGCCGATCTTCTCGATGACGCCGGAGATCTCCTGGAGGACCTTCTGGAGCAGCACCGCCTCCTTCTTCTCGAGCTCCTTCTGGAGGTCGTCGGCGAGCCGCGCGGCGTCCCGCCGCTTGCGCTCGAACTGGTCCTGCTTGTCACGCCGGGCCTCCGCCGTCATGAGCGGGCCCTTCTTCTCCAGCTCGTCGCGCAGCGCCTCGAGCTCCTTGCGCTTGGCGTCCATGTCCTTCTGCATCCCCGCCTTCTCGCGCTCGAGCTGCTCGCGCGCGGCGACGCCCGCGGCCGAGCGCGCCAGGACGCGCTGGACGTCGATGAACGCGATTCGCGTCCCCGGCGCCTGAGCGAGCGCGGGCGCGGCGACGACGAGCGCGGCGGCCGTGACGATCAATGCGCTCCCCAGTGCCCTCATCAGAGCCTCCTAGAACGGCGTGCCGACCGAGAATTGAACCGCGCCGAAGTTCTCGCCCTTCTTGCGGTCCAGGTTCACGCCGTAGTCGATGCGAATCGGCCCGAACGGGGATTGCCAGCGGAAGCCGGGGCCGGCGGCCTTGCGGAGGGTCGAGAGGTCGAAGTCGCTGCCGAAGCCATAGACCTGGCCGATGTCGAAGAAGCCCGCGAGCCGGAACCCGAGCGGCAGCGGGATGAGGTACTCGAGGTTGCCGAGCACCTCGCTGTTGCCGCCGATCCGGTTGCCGCTCTCGTCCTGGGGTGAGAGTTGGCGGAACTTGAAGCTGCGGACCGAATTCGGGCCGCCGAGGTAGAAGCGCTCGAAGAGCGGCAGCGGGTCCTGGGACCAGCCGAAGCCGTAGTCCGCTTCGGCGCGGCCGGAGAGAACGTGGCCGAGCCAGATCGACTGGAAGCGGGTGAAGAACACGCCCGTCTTCACGTAGCGCGAGTCGCCGCCGAGGCCGGCGAAGTCGACCGAGGCGCTGGCCTGGCCGCCCGTGGTTGGAAAGGTGACGTTGTCGCGGCTGTCGCGCGACAGGACGCCTGAGACCATGGAGGTCACGCGCGTCCCGACCTGGTCGACGAGCGCCGGGGAGAGCGCGGCGACGTCGGACAGGTGGCTGATCCGGTCCTGCGAGACGCGATAGCCGAGGTTCCACCGCCAGTACTCGAGGAACGGGTGCCCCAGCCGGAGCCCGGCGCCGAGGGAGTTGTAGTGGTACTCGGTGAAGATCCGATCCGTGCTGAAGAGGTCGAAGCCCGCCGAGAGCGGCTGGTCGAGGAACCACGGATCGGTGAAGCTGATCACGCCCTGGGTCGTCCGGGCGCCCAGCCGGAGGCGGGCGGAGGCTTCCCACCCGCGCCCGAGGAAGTTGCGCTGGGCCAGGTCGAGCGTGCCGACGAAGGCGTCCACCGACGAGTAGCCGCCGCCGAGGCTGAAGAGGCCGGTCGGCTTCTCGGTCACGTCGACGTTGACGATGATCTTGGTCTTGTCCGATCCCGGCTGGGTCGTGACGTCCACCTTCTCGAAGTACCCGAGGTTGACGAGCTTCTGGCGGGCCCGGTCCTTCTTCTGCAGCGTGTAGAGGTCGCCCTCGTGCAGCGGGATCTCGCGGCGGAGGATCTTGTCCTGGCTGCGCACGTTCCCCGTGATGTTGATCCGCTCGACGTAGACCTCCGGCCCCTCGACGATCTCGTACGTGAGATTGAAGACGTTCTGGCCGGGCACCTGGTCGGTCCGCGCCGCCACGTCGGCCGAGGCCCGGCCGATCGTGCTGTAGAGGGCTTCGATCGCCTTCACGCTGTCGCGGATGGCCGTCCGGCTGAAGACGTCGCCGGGCTTGAAGGGGACCTGGCGCATGATCTCCTTCTCCGGCAGGAGCGTGAAGCCCGTCGCCTTGATCTCGCCGACGCGGAACTGCGGCCCCTCGACGATCGTGAACGTGATCGTCACGAGGGCGCGCTCGCGGTCCACCTTGACGTCGGTGGACTCGACGCGCGCCTGGACGTACCCGTGGTCGTTGTAGAGGGTGATGATCCGCTCGACGTCCTCGTCGAGGCGCTGGCGCTGGACCTTGCCGCGGAGGATGAAGTACTGGCGCTCGCGGGTCGCCAGCGCGTCCTTGATCACCTTGTCGCTGAGGCCCGCGTTGCCCTTGATGACGATCGTGTCGATCTTGATCTGCCGCCCCTCCGCGATGCTGAACACCACGCGGACGTCGCCGTCGGCGAACTTCTCCACGTTGGGCGTGATCTGCACCTCGAAGTAGCCCTCGTCCTCGTAGAAGTCGCGCAGCTTCTCGACCGCGCGCTGGACGTCCACCGGGTTGTAGACCCGCCCCAGCTTGAGGTCGATCTTGTCCTGGAGCTCCTCGCGCTTGAGCTCCTTGTTACCGGCGAAATCCACGTCGCGCACGAACGGGCGCTCCGTGACGACGAACGTGACCTTCACGCCGCCCTCGAAGTCCTCCACCTTGAGCTGCACGTCGTCGAAGAAGCCGAGGCCGAAGATGGCGCGGATGTCCTCCGACAGGAGGGTCGGGTTGAACGGGGAACCGACCGTGCTCTTCACCCGCCCGAACACGACCGCCTCCTGGACGCGCCGCGCGCCCTCGACGGCGATTTCCTTGATCGTGATGGACGGCGGCCGCTGGGCCGGGGGCTGCGCCGCCGCGGCCCGGACGCCGAGGACGGCGGTCACGAGGGCGACAACAATGGTGAGACGGACTCGACCCCTTGTCGTCACCGGACGCTCAGGAGTGTGGGAACAGCGTCCTAGTGCTCTGCAAGCTCGAGCGGCGCTTCGACAGCCTGCGCCTCGCGGAACGTGAAGCCCGCCGCGTCGACGTCGACCTCGATGCGTGCGTGTTCCGCGACCTCGCCGCGCACGATCTTTTCGGCCAGCGGGTCCTCGATCTCCTTCTGAATCGTGCGCCGCAGCTGCCGCGCGCCGTACGTCGCGTCGTAGCCCTTGTCGACCAGCGTGGACTCGGCGGCGGGCGAGAGGACGAGCTCGATACCCTTCTCGGCCAGCTGCTTGTTGATCCGGGCGATCATGAACCGGATGACCTGCTTGATGTGGTCGAGCGATAGCGCGTGGAAGACGATGATGTCGTCGATCCGGTTGAGGAACTCCGGTCGGAACGCGCGCTTGAGCTCCTCCAGCACCCGGTCCCTCATCTTGTCGTACGACGCCTCGTCGGATTCCTGCAGGAAGCCGGGCGACACGCGCTTGCCGATCAGGCTCGTGCCCAGGTTCGACGTCATGATGAGGATGGTGTTCTTGAAGTCCACGACGTGGCCGAGCGAGTCCGTGAGCCGCCCGTCGTCGAGCACCTGGAGCATCATGTTGAACACGTCGGGATGCGCCTTCTCGATCTCGTCGAAGAGCACCACGGAGTACGGGCGCCGGCGCACCTTCTCGGTCAGGAAGCCGCCCTCCTCGTAGCCCACGTAGCCCGGGGGCGCCCCGAGCAGCCGCGAGACGGAAAACTTCTCCATGTACTCGGACATGTCCACGCGGATCAGCGCGTTCTCGTCGCCGAAGAGGTACTCGGCGAGCGCCCGCGCGAGCTCGGTCTTGCCCACGCCGGTCGGGCCGAGGAAGACGAAGGACCCGACGGGGCGCTTCGCGTCCTTCAGGCCGGCGCGCGAGCGGCGGATCGCCCGCGCCACCGCGGCGACCGCGGGGTCCTGGCCGACGATCCGGCCGTGCAGGGCCTCCTCCATCCGCGCGAGCTTCGCGGACTCCTTCTCCTCGAGCTTGGCGAGCGGGATCCCCGTCCAGCGCGAGACGATGAACTCGATGTCCACCTCCTCCACCGACTGGGTGCCCTTGCCCTTGTTCTTCTCCCACTCGCGCTTGAGCTCCTCCTCGCGGTGGCGAAGGATCTTTTCCTTCTCGCGCAGCGAGGCCGCCTTCTCGAACTCCTGGGCCTCGAGGTACATGTCCTTCTCGCGGATCACGCGCTCGAGCTCTTTCTCGAGCTCCTTGAGCTCGGGCGGCGGCGTGAGCGCCATGAGCCGCGTCCGCGACGACGCCTCGTCGATCACGTCGATGGCCTTGTCCGGGAGCTGCCGGTCCGTGATGTAGCGGTCGGCGAGGTGCACGGCGGCGTTGATCGCCTGCTCGGTGATCTTGACGCGGTGGTGCGCCTCGTACTTGTGGCGCAGGCCGCGGATGATCTCGATGGCCTCCGGCACCGTCGGCGCCTTGACGATCACCGGCTGGAAGCGGCGCTCGAGCGCGCCGTCCTTCTCGATGTACTTGCGGTACTCGTCGAGCGTGGTCGCGCCGATCGTCTGGATCTCGCCGCGCGAGAGCGCGGGCTTGAGCATGTTGGACGCGTCGATCGCGCCCTCGGCCGCGCCGGCGCCGATCAGCGTGTGCAGCTCGTCGAGGAACAGGACGACGTTCTCCGACTGCCGGATCTCCTTCATGACCGCCTTGAGCCGCTCCTCGAACTGGCCGCGGTACTTCGTCCCCGCGACCAGGGCGCCCAGGTCGAGCTGGAGGAGGCGCTTGTTGGCCAGGACGTCCGGCACGTCGTGGCTGACGATCTTCTGCGCGAGCCCCTCGACGATCGCCGTCTTGCCGACGCCGGGCTCGCCGATGAGGACGGGGTTGTTCTTCGTCCGGCGCGCGAGGATCTGGATGACCCGCTCGATCTCCTGCTCGCGGCCGATGACGGGGTCGAGCTTGCTCTCGCGTGCGAGCTGCGTGAGGTCGCGGGCGAACTCGTCGAGGACCGGGGTCTGGGAGCGCTTCTTCGGCCGGGGGTAGTACTGGTCGCCCAGGAGCGCCAGCGTCTCCTGCCGCACCTCGTCCAGCCGCGCCCCGAGCGACTCGAGGATCTTCGCCGCGATCGACTGGCCTTCCTTCATCAGCCCGAGCAGGAGGTGCTCGGTGCCGATGTAGTTGTGGCCGAGCTGCCGCGCCTCCTCGATGGAGAGCTCGAGCACCCGCTTGGCCTGCGGGGTGAAGGGGACCTCGCCGAACGTGAGCGTCTTGGGGAAGCCTGCCAGGGCACGCTCGACCTCCGCCTTCACCGTCTCGAGCCTGAGCCCGAGGCGCTGGAGGACGGCCGTCGCGATGCCCTCGCCGTCGCGAATCAGACCGAGAAGGACGTGCTCCGTTCCGACGAAATCGTGACGAAAGCGGCCTGCTTCCTCCCGAGCCAGGATGATGACCCGTCGCGCCCGTTCGGTGAATCGTTCAAACACTGGCCGTCCCCCACCCCTCCCCCAGGTCGTCGAGCGGCAAATTCTCTTTCGACGACGGCTAGTTAGTAGGCTACGCGCTCAGTATAGCCCACGCTCCAGATGCCCGCTAGCCTTTTCTCGCGCGGGAGTAAATCCGCGAAACCCTTAGTCGATCTCTCGCGCCCGTCCCTCGATCAGCCGGTAGCCCCGCTCGGCCCGCCGGGCGAGGTCGGGATTGTGGGTCGCCACGAGGAACGCGATGCCCCGTTCCGCCTGCAGCCTCGCGAACAGGTCGTAGATGACCTCGCTCGCCTTCGGGTCGAGGTTCCCGGTCGGCTCGTCCGCCAGGATCAGCTTGGGCGCGTTGACCAGGGCCCGGGCGATCGCGACGCGCTGCTGCTCGCCGCCCGAGAGCTCGCCCGGCCGGTGGCGCAGGCGATCGCCGAGCCCGACCTCGGCCAGCGCCGCGCCCGCCAGCTCCCGCGCCTCCTCCGCGGGCTTTCGGAGGAGGAGCGCCGGGATCATCGCGTTCTCGAGCGCGCTCATCTCGCCGAGCAGGTTGTAGAACTGGAAGACGAAGCCGACCTGCTGCCGCCGGTAACGCACGAGGTCCGACTCGCCGCGCGCGAAGAGGTCCTCGCCCTCCCAGAGGACGCGGCCCGCGGTCGGCCGGTCGAGGGCGCCGAGCAGGTGGAGGAGCGTGGACTTGCCGACGCCGGAGGCGCCGACGAGGGCGACCATCTCGCCGGGCCGGATCGCGAGGCTTGCGCCGCGCAGGACGCGGACGACCTCGGGACCCGAGCGGTATTCCTTGTCGAGCTCCTCGCCCGCGAGGAGCGCCGGCGCGCCCGCCGAGCGGTCCCGCCCGGCGGGGGGGCTACTCATAGCGCAGCACGTCCACCGGCTCGAGGGCGCCCGCACGGCGCGCCGGGATGATCGTCGCGAGGAAGGACAGGAACAGCGTCGCGCCGATGACCATCAGCCCGTCGCCGAGGGTGAGCTTCATCGGCAGGTAGCTGATCTGGTAGACGTCGCTCGCCAGCCTGATGATCTTGTACGTGTTCTGCGCCCAGATGAGGCCGAGCCCGAGCACGCTGCCCGCGAGGGTGCCGGCGACGCCGATGGTCATCCCGACGGTGAAGAAGACCATGGTGATGCTCCGGCCCGAGGCGCCGATCGCCTTGAGCACGCCGATCTCCTTGCGCTTCTCGGCCACCAGCAGCACGAGATGGCCGATGATCGCGAACGCGGCGACGAGGACGATGATCGTCACGATGACGAAGAGCGCGAGCTTCTCGAGCTGGAGCGCGGCGAAGAGGCTGCGGTTCATGTCCATCCAGTCGCGCACCCAGTAGGGGGGGCCGAGCTCGGCGCCGACGGCGCGCCCCACGCGCCTGGCGTCGAACGGGTCGACGAGCTTGACCTCGATGCCGCTCGCCCCCTGGAGCCCGGCGAACTCGCGCGCCGCCGGGAGCGCCAGGTAGGCCAGCGAGGCGTCGAGCTCGTACATGCCGAGCTCGAAGGTCCCCGCGACGGTGTAGCGGCGCATCCGCGGGACCATGCCGACCGCGGTCAGGGCGCCCTCGGGCGAGATCGCGGTGACCTCGTCGCCCACGCTCACGCCGAGCATGCGCGCGAGCTCGCGCCCGAGCAGGATCGCCGCCTCACCGTCGGCGAGCGGGCGCACGCTCCCGCTGCGGAGCTGCCCCTGGAGGTCCTGGACGACCGTGGGCGCCTGGAGGTCGACGCCCCGGACCAGCCCGCCGTGCGCGCCGCCCCCCGGCAGCGTGAAGAGCGCCTGCTGGTGGACGAACGGCGTCGCCGAGCGCACGCCGCGGATCGCCGCGACGCGCGCCGCCACCGCCTCCGCCTCGCCGAGCCCTCCGCGGCCGGCGTGGTAGACGAGCAGGTGCGGGTTGGCGGAGATGATCCGGTCGCGGATGCCGTCCTGGAATCCGGTCATCGTGGCGAGCACGACGATGAGCGCCGCGACGCCGAGGAAGACGCCCCCGACCCCGATCCACACGAACAGCGACAGGTTCGTGCGCTGGCCCCGCGCGCGCAGGTAGCGGAGCCCCATGAACAGCTCGAAGGGGAGCCCGCGCTTCACGGCGCCTCGCGCCCCTCCGCGCCCGCCGGCCGCCCGCCCTCGGGCCGGAGGTGCGGGAAGAGGATCACCTCGCGGATCGAGGGCTGGTCGGCGAAGAGCATCACGAGCCGGTCGATCCCGATCCCCTCCCCGGCCGCCGGCGGCATGCCGTACTCGAGCGCGCGCACGTAGTCCTCGTCGAGCCAGTGCGCCTCGTCGTCGCCCCGCGCGAGGAGCTGGGCCTGCTCGCGGAAGCGCGCGAGCTGATCCACCGGATCGTTGAGCTCGCTGTAGGCGTTGGCCATCTCGCGCCGCCCGACGAAGAGCTCGAAGCGGTCCACGAGCGCTGGGTCCTCGCGTTTCCGCTTGGCAAGCGGCGAGAGCTCGATCGGAAAGTCCACGACGAAGGTCGGCTGGACCAGCGTGGGCTCGACGAGCCGCTCGAAGACCTCCTTCCAGAGCTTCCACGCGGGGGCGCCGGCCATCTCGATCCCCCGCGCCGCCACGGCCCGCGCGAGCGTCGCCGGGTCGGTCGCGGGCGTCACGCCGACGCCGAGCGCCTGCGCGAGCGCGTCGAAGAAGCGGAGCCGCCGCCACGGCGGCGTGAGTTCGATCGCGTGCTCCCCCCAGGTGAGCGCGAGGCTCCCGCGGACCGTCTGCGCCAGCTCGACGAAGAGCGCCTCGGTCAGGTCCATGAGGTCCGTGTAATCGGCGTACGCCTGGTAGAACTCGAGCATCGTGAACTCGGGGTTGTGCTGCGTCGAGACGCCCTCGTTCCGGAAGTTGCGGTTGATCTCGTAGACGCGCTCGAGCCCGCCGACGAGGAGCCGCTTCAGGTAGAGCTCCGGCGCGATCCGCAGGTACAGGTCCATGTCGAGCGCGTTGTGGTGGGTCTTGAACGGCCGCGCGATCGCCCCCCCGGGGATCGGCTGCATCATCGGCGTCTCGACCTCGAGGAAGCCGCGCGCGTCGAAGAACCTCCGGATCGCCGCGACGAGGCGCGTGCGGAGGACGAAGATCGCGCGCACGTCGGCGTTCACGACGAGGTCCACGTAACGCTGCCGGTAGCGCGTCTCCACGTCCTTGAGGCCGTGCCACTTCTCGGGGAGCGGCCGCAGCGCCTTCGCGAGGAAGCCGAACGACTTGACGCCCAGCGTGAGCTCGCCGGTGCGCGTGCGGAACATCTCGCCCGTGACGCCGACGAAGTCGCCGAGGTCGAGGTCGGTGAAGCGCGCGTAGTCGTCGCCGAGCCGGTCGGCGCGCGCGTAGAGCTGGATCCGCCCCGTGTAGTCCATGAGGTGGGCGAAGCACGACTTGCCGTGGTGACGGAGCGCGACCACGCGCCCCGCGAGGCTCACGGGCTCGACCGCCTTCAGCTCCTCCTCGCTCGCGGCGCGGAGCCGGTCGGCGAGCGGCCGCGCCCAGTGGGTCACCGGGAAGCGGCCCCCGAAGGGGTCGACGCCGAGCGCGCGCAGCGACTCGAGCTTCTCCCGACGATGGCGGACGAGGTCGTTCGTGTCTTCGGTCACGCCTGGCTTCCCCGGGACCAGAGCAGGTAGGCCTTGATGAGGGCGTCGAGGTCGCCGTCCATCACGGCCTCGACGTTGCCGATCTCGAGCCCCGTGCGGTGGTCCTTGATCAGCTGGTAGGGATGAAAGGTGTAGGAGCGGATCTGGCTGCCGAACGCGATCTCCTTCTTCTCCCCGGCCAGCTCCGCGAGCGCCTCGCGCTGCTTCTTCTGGGCGAGCTCGTAGAGCCGGGCCTTGAGGATCCGCATCGCGGTGTCCCGGTTCCGGAGCTGCGACCGCTCGTTCTGGCACTGGACGACGATCCCGGTCGGCAGGTGCGTGATGCGCACCGCGGAGTCCGCGGTGTTGACCCCCTGCCCGCCCGGGCCGGAGGCGCGGAAGACGTCCACGCGGATCTCGTCCTCACGCACGCTCACCTCGACGTCGTCCACCTCAGGCACCACGGCGACCGAGGCGAAGCTCGTCTGGCGCCGCCGGGATGCGTCGAAGGGCGAGATCCTGACGAGCCGGTGGACGCCGGTCTCGCCGCGGAGGTAGCCGTAGGCGTAGTCGCCCGTGACCTCGACCGTCGCCGACTTGATCCCGGCCTCGTCGCCGGGCAGGAGGTCCACGACCTCCGCCGTGAGGCCGTGACGCTCGCACCAGCGGAGGTACATCCGGAGCAGGATCTGCGCCCAGTCCTGGGACTCGGTGCCCCCCGCGCCGGGATGGATCGAGAGGACCGCCGCCTTCGCGTCGTGCGGACCCGAGAGCAGGATCTTCAGCTCGAACTCGTCGAGGTCGGCGCGCAGCTTCGCCGTGCCCTCGGCGATCTCGGTGTCGAGGCTCGAGTCGCCCGCCTCGGCGGCGAGCTCCAGCATCACGCCGAGCTCCTCGGCCCGCGTCGTGAGCTCACCGACGCGCGCCACGGTGCGGGCGAGCTCGGTGCGCTCCCGGATCAGCTCCTGGGCGCGCCGGTTGTCCTCCCAGAAGGCCGGCGACGCCATCTCGGTGTCGAGCGCGGCGAGCCGCTGCTCCTTGCCGGGAATGTCAAAGATGCCCCCTGAGCTCGCCGACGCGGGCGACGAGGTCGGCGACATCGCGCTTGAGCTCGCCCACGACTAGGCGCTCCGACGGCGCGCCGCGGCGCCGAGCGCACCCGCGGAGACGGCGAGCGACAGGTACGCGAGCCACTCGCCGAAGCGGGTGTAGAGCGTCAGCCGGGACCGCAGCGGGACGGGCTCCGACACCGCGCCGCGCCGGAAGAGCGTGAGCCGCCGGATGATCTGGCCGCTCGGCGCGATGACCGCCGACACGCCGGTGTTCGCCGCTCGGACGACGGCGGTGCGGTGCTCGACCGCACGGAACGGATACATGGCGAGGTGCTGCCACGGGCCGTCCGTTCGGCCGAACCACGCGTCGTTCGTCATGTTCACCATCAGCCGCGCTCCGCCCCTCACGAACTCGCGCATGAGCTCCGGGAAGATTCCTTCGTAACAGATTACGACACCGAGCGGCGCCGGCGGCCCAGGGAATACCACGGCGCGGGCGCCGGGCTCGAGGTCGGCGATGAACTCGGCCCAGCCTCGCACGAAGCCGATGACCGTGGACAACGGCACGTACTCTCCGAACGGGACGAGATGAATCTTATCATAGCGTCCGGCGATGCCTCGCTCCGTCAAGAAAAACGCAGTGTTGTAGAGCCTTGGCGGAGACGTTTCGTCAACGTCGATCGTCCCGACCAGAATGGGGGCTCGGAGCTCACGGGAGAGCGCCTGGAGGCCCGCGAGCATCCGCGGCTCCCGCCGGAGCACGGCGGGTAGCGAGGTCTCGGGCCAGACGATCAGGTCGGGGTGCTCGGTGCCCACGCGGCGGGTGAGCGAGGTCGCGATACCGAGCGTCGTCGCGGCGTAGCCCGGGTCCGCCTTCAGCGGCTGGGCGATCGACGGCTGGATCAGCGCGACCCGGACCTCGCCCGGCGGGCTCGGCTCGGCGAGCCGGCTCATCCCGAAGCCGAGGGCCGCGCTCACGAGCGCCGCGCCGACGCCCAGACCCACCAGTGCGCGGCGCCAGGCCAGCGCGAGGCACCCGGTGAGCGCCGCGTTCACCGAGAGCAGGACGAACGACACCGCGTGCACCCCGCCGAGCTCGGCGATCTGGATGACCGGCAGACGGAGATACTGCGAGTAGCCGAGCTCGCCCCACGGGAACCCGCCCATGAGGCGCCCGCGCACCCACTCGGCCGCCACCCAGAGGAAGGGCGAGGCCGCCAGCGCCAGCGTCGGCGAGCGCCGCCGGCCGATCCAGGAAACGGCCCAGGCGAAGATGCCCACGTACAGACCGCAGTACGCGGCGAGGAGGCCGATCGGTCCCCAGGTGAGCGGCCACGGAATCGCGCTGTAGACCTGGAAGGTGAAGTCGAGCCAGCGGAGGAGCACCAGGAAGAAGACCAGCCCGAAGAGCCATCCCCAGGCGAGCGCCACGCCCGGCGGGCGGGCCAGCGCCATCGCGATGACTGGCACCACGGCCACCCACGCCACCCCGTCCCAGTCGGTCCGCGGGAACGCGAGGGCGAGGCCGAGGGCGCTCCCCGCGAGCAGGGCGGCCAGCGCCAGCTGCTCGCGCAGCGCGCGGAACCGGTTCAGGCGCCCCTCGCGAGGCGGTCCGACAACAGACGGGGCAACCCCCCGGTGAGGATCTTCCGCTGCGCCCGCTCGACCTCGTACGGCACGCGCCGGATCTCGAGCCGGCCGCGCTCGACGTCCCACAGCGCGTAAGCGGCGCGCGGGTCGCGGTCGCGCGGCTGGCCGACGCTCCCGACGTTCACGAGGTAGCGGCGGCCGTGCTCGAGCCGGAGCTCGATCGCCCCTACCAGGTACTCGGGGCCCGAGGAGCCGAGGGACCAGACGCCCGGGACGTGGGTGTGACCGACGAAGCAGAGGCGTGTCGCGAAAGCGGGGAACGCGTCGAAGCCGTCTTCGGCCGAGAGCAGGTAGTCCCACTCCTCCGGATGACGCGGCGACGCGTGCGCGAGCGTCGCGTCGGCCACCTCGGCGGTGAGCGGCAGCGCGGCGAGGTAGCGTAGGTGGTCGTCGTCGAGCCGCTCTCGGGTCCACTCGGCCGCCGCCCGCGCGTAGGGATTGAACCACTCGAGGTCGAGGAGGCCCACGACCCCGTGCTCGTGGTTCCCGGCGATGGTCGCCGCGGCGCGCCCCGCGACACGCTCGACGCATGCGAGCGGGTCGGCGCCGTAGCCGACCACGTCCCCGAGACAGAGGAGCGCGTCGGCCCGGTCGGCGGCGTCGGCCAGCACCGCGTCGAGGGCCTCGAGGTTGCCGTGGATGTCCGAGAGGACGGCGTATCGCATGGCGCCCGGGTCAGGCCGTGGGACGGAGGTCGCGATGGATCCTGTCGAGGACGCCGTTGATGAAGCGGCCCGACTCCTTCGTCCCGAACTTCTTCGCGATCTCGATCGCCTCGTTGATCGCCACCTTCGGCGGCACCTCGGGGCTCCACAGGAGCTCGTAGACCGCGAGGCGCAGGATGTTCCGGTCCACGACGGCCATCCGGTCGAGGTCCCAGTGCTCCGTGCACTGCACGATCGTCTGGTCGATCTTCGCCTGGTTGACCTTGGTGCCGCGGACGAGCGCCTCCGCGAAGGCGCGCCCGCCCGCCGCGAGCGGGTGCCGTGCCCAGAAGTCGCGCTCGCGCGCCGCCGGGTCGTGCTCGGCGTGGAGGTCCAGCTCGTAGAGGAACTGGAGGGCGATCTCGCGGGCCTTCCGGCGCTTGCCCATTAGTTGTTGCGGGGGCCGCGAGCCCGCGGCGGCCGAGGGTGGCCCGAAAGAGGCGCACGGGGCTCCGCTCCCGCGGACTTCCCGCGGAGCACGGGGCTCCGACCCGCCCGATTCCGACGGACATCCTCGATCCACTTGGCCATTTCGAGCGCGGCCGCCGCGGCTTCCTCGCCGCGGTTGCCGACCTCGCCGCCGGCGCGGTCCCACGCCTGCTCCTCGCTCAGCGCCGTGATCACGCCGAACGTCGCCGGGACGCCGGTGGACAGGGCGACCTGGCGGATCCCCGCGGCCGCCTCGCGCGCGATGTGCTCGAAGTGCGGCGTCTGGCCGCGGATGACCACGCCCACGCAGACGATGCCCGCGTAACGCCGCGTCGCGGCCAGGAGCGACGCCGCCTGGGGCAGCTCGAAGGAGCCGGGCACCCAGTGGACCTCCACGCGCTCGGTGTCGAACCCGGCCTCGGCGAAGGCCGAGCGGGCGCCGTCCACGAGGCGCTTGGTGATGCGCTCGTTGAAGCGGGCCGCGACGATCGCGAACCGCTGCGAGCGCCGCGCCGCGCGGGGGCGGCGCGCCTCAGGCGCGCGGCCGGCCATCTCAGTCGGGGAGCGAGGACAGGAGATGGCCGAGCTTGTCGCGCTTCGTGCTCAAGTACTTCCGGTTGGCCTCGGTCGCCGGGGTCTCGATCGGCACGCGCTCGGCGATGTGCAGGCCGTAACCCTCGAGGCCGACGATCTTCTTCGGGTTGTTGGTGAGGAGCCGGAGGTTCTTCACACCGAGGTCGACGAGGATCTGGGCGCCGATGCCGTAATCGCGCAGGTCGGGCTTGAAGCCGAGCGCCTGGTTCGCCTCGACGGTGTCCTTGCCCTGATCCTGCAGCTCGTAGGCGCGGATCTTGTTCACGAGGCCGATCCCCCGGCCCTCCTGCCGCATGTAGACGAACACGCCCCGGCCCTCGGCCTGGATGATCGCCAGCGCCTTCTCGAGCTGCTGCCCGCAGTCGCAGCGCCGCGAGTGGAAGGCGTCGCCGAACAGGCACTCGGAGTGGACGCGGACCAGCACCGGCTCGTCGCCCGCCACCTGCCCCATCACGAGCGCCACCGGCACCCGCGCGTCCACCGTCGTGTCGTAGGCGATCGTGGTGAAGTCGCCGAAGTCTGTCGGCAGCTTGGTGGTCGCGATCCGCCGGACCAGCTTTTCCTTCACGATCCGGTACTCGATGAGCTCCTTGATCGTGATCATCTTGAAGCCGTGCGCTTCCGCGAGCTCCACGAGTTGCGGCACGCGCGCCATGCCCCCGTCCTCGTCGAGCACCTCGCAGATCACGCCCGCCGGCGAGCAGCCGGCCAGGCGGGCCAGGTCCACCGCCGCCTCGGTGTGACCCGCCCGCCGGAGCACCCCGCCCGGCATCGCCCGGAGCGGCAGGACGTGGCCCGGGCGCGTCAGATCCTCGGCGCTCATCTGCGGATCGACCAGCGTGCGGATCGTCACCGCCCGGTCGTACGCCGACGTGCCCGTCGTGACGCCGCGCCGCGCGTCCACGGTGACGGTGAAGGCCGTGCCCATGGGCGCGGTGTTGTCGGAGACCATCATCGAGATCTTCAGCTCGTCGAGCCGCTCGCCCGTCATCGGCACGCAGATGAGGCCACGGCCATACTTGGCCATGAAGTTCACCGCCTCGGGCGTCACCTTGTCCGCGGCCATCACGAGGTCGCCCTCGTTCTCGCGGTCCTCGTCGTCGACCACGAGCAGGATGCGCCCCTGCCGGATCTCCTCGATGCCCTCCTCGGCTTTCGAGAACTCGGTCATGTCGTCCCCCTGAGGGCGAGCGATCGCACCAGGTACTTGCCGATCACGTCGGCCTCGATGTTCACCGCCTGCCCGGACGCCAGCCGCCCGAGCGACGTCACGGCGAGCGTGTGCGGGATGAGCATCACCTCGAACCAGCAGTCGCCGAGGGCGGCGACCGTCAGGCTCACCCCGTCCACCGCCACCGACCCCTGCGGGATCAGCAGCGGCTCGAGCTCCCGGCCGGGCAGCGCGACGCGCACCCGTGTGGTCGATTCTACACGCCTTGCCTCCTCCACGGTTCCGACGCCGTCCACGTGGCCGAGGACGAGGTGGCCGCCCAGCGCGCCCCCGAAGCGGAGCGGGCGCTCGAGGTTGACCGGCTCGCCCGCGCGGAGGCGGCCCAGCGTCGTGCGCGCGAGGGTCTCGGGACCGAGCTCGAACACGAACCCGTCGGGCCGGCGCTCGACGATCGTGAGGCAGGCGCCGTTGACCGAGAGGCTCCCGCCGACGGCCGTGTCCTCGAGCGTCGTCTTCGCCTGCACCTCGAGCCGGGCGACCGGCCCGCCGCGGGCCGGCGCCGCCACCGTCCCCAGCTCCTCGACGATTCCCGTGAACATCCTAGGCGCCCCGCGTCTCGCGGACCACGTCGGCCTCGACCAGGAGGTCGTCGCCGAGCCGCGTGACGGCGAGCGCCCCGAGCCGCACGCCGCCCTTCAGCTCGCGTCCGGCGCCGCCGATCGCGGTCGGCGCGGTCCGCCCGCCGAGGAGGAGGGGCGCGACGAAGAAGGCCACGCGGTCCACGAGGCCGGCGTCGAGGAACCCGGCGTGGACCTCGCCGCCCCCCTCGACGAGCACGCCGCGCACGTCCCGCGCGTAGAGTTCGGCGAGGAGCGCGCCCGGATCCACACGGCCGTCCCGCGTCGGACACGGCACGACCGTCGCGCCGGTCGCGGCGAGGCGCTCGCGCGCTTCGGCGGGCGCGCCCCCGCCCACGGCGATGAGGACGCGGCGCGGGTCGCCGGCGCGGATCAGTCGAGCCCCGGGGGGCGTGCGGGCGCCGGTGTCGAGCACGACCCGGTAGGGCTCGCGGGGCCAGGGACGCGCCAGGCGCACCGTGAGCTCCGGGTCGTCGCGGAGGACGGTCGTGACGCCGACGACGATCGCGTCGGCCTCGCTGCGGAGCCGGTGGGCGTGGGCGCGCGCCGGCTCACCCGAGATCCAGCGCGAGGCCCCCGAGGCGTCGGCGATCTTCCCGTCGAGGGTCATCCCCGCCTTGAGCGTCACGTGCGGCCGGCGCTCGGTCACGGCGGTGAGGAACACGCGGTTCTGGCTCGTCGCCTCCGCCGCGAGCACCCCGTACACGACCTCGATCCCCGCGCCGCGGAGGATCTCGAAGCCCCGCCCCGCGACGAGCGGGTTCGGGTCGCCGATCGCCGCCACCACGCGCGCGATCGCGGCCTCGACGACCGCCGACGCGCACGGGGGCGTCCGCCCCCGGTGGGCGCACGGCTCGAGCGTGACGTAGAGTGTGGCGCCGCGCGCCCGTGGGCCCGCCGCGGCAAGCGCCTCGACCTCGGCATGTGGGCCTCCGGCGCGCAGGTGGACGCCCTCGCCGGCGATCTCTCCCGACGGGGTCACGACGACGGCGCCGACCATCGGGTTCGGCGACGTGAGCCCGCGGCCGCGCTCGGCGAGCTCGAGTGCGCGCCGCATGAAGCGCTCGTCGGGCGCGCTCACGACGGCGGCACCAGCTCGTCCACGAAGGCCTCGGCCTCGAAGGTCTGGAGGTCCTCGACGCGCTCGCCGACGCCGATCAGCTTGACCGGGATCCGGAGCTCGCGGACGATCCGGACGACGATCCCGCCCTTGGCGGTGCCGTCGAGCTTCGTCAGCGCCACGCCCGAGAGCCCGATCGCCTCGTGGAACACGCGGGCCTGGGCAAAGCCGTTCTGCCCCGTCGGCGCATCCAGCACCATCAGCGACTCGTGGGGCGCCCCCGGCAGCTGGCGCGCGATGACGCGCTTGAGCTTCGCGAGCTCCTCCATGAGATTCGACTTCGTGTGGAGGCGTCCCGCGGTGTCCACGATGAGCGCGTCGGCGCCGCGCGCCGCCGCCGCCTTCACCGCGTCGAAGACGACCGCCGCGGGGTCGGAGCCCGCGGCCTGGTGGATCACTTCGACACCGATGCGCTCGCCCCAGCGCTCGAGCTGCTCGATCGCGGCGGCGCGGAACGTGTCGGCCGCCGCCAGGAGGACGTGCCTCCCGGAGCCCTTGAGCGCGGCGGCGAGCTTCGCCGCCGTCGTCGTCTTGCCCGCGCCGTTCACGCCGAGCATGAGGACGACGGCCGGCCGGTGGTCGAGGCTCAGGGGCTGGGCCGCCGCGGCGAGCGTGTCGAGGAGAAAGCGGCGGAACAGCGGGCGCAGCTGGTCCGCGCGGGTGACCGTCCCGAACATGACCTCCTCGCGCGCGCGGTTCGTGAAGTCGGCCGCGAGGGCGGCGCCCAGGTCGGCCGCGATCAGGAGCTCCTCGAGCTCCGCGTAGAGCGTCTCGTCGATCGGCCGCTCGGGTGCCAGGACCGCGCCGAGGCCGCCCGCCAGGTACTCCTGGGAGCGCCGGAGCCCCTCGCGCAGGCGCGCGCCCAGACCGGAGAGGAAGGTCACGGGACGTCCGCGGGCAGGACCAGCCGCTCGATCACCGCGCCGCTCGGGCCGAGCCGGGGCACGGGCCGCCCGTTCAGCTCGAACGCGACGCCGCCGGCGTTGCCGATCGTGAGGATGAACGGCCGGTTGGACACCCACTCGCGGGTCTCGCCCGCGGGGATATTCTCCTCGCTCGTGCGGCCGTCCTGCGTGCGCACGCGGATCCACGTGAGCTCTGAGGTCCGCGCCACGAGCCGGTAGAGCGACGTGACGCCGGCGATCTGGGGCGGCGCCCCGGTCGAGGCCCCGGCGGGAGGCCCGGGCATGGCGGGCGCCGGGACCGGGCGGGGTGTCTCGGCGGCCGGCCGCGCTTCGACGTCGGGCGCGGGCCTGGGCTCCGGGGCGCGCGCGGCCGCGCGCTCCTCCCTTCGGGGCTCGCGCGCGGGCTGGAGCCAGAGCGTGACGGTGAACAGCGCGACGCCGAGCACGACGAGCAGCACGAACCCTGCGAGCACGGCGCTGCGGCTCCGGGTCTCGGCCGTCTCTCGGCGCCGGGCGGCTTCCGCGGTGGCGGCCGCCCCCGCCGGGCGCGCGTGGGGCTCTGGCGTCGTCTTGGTCTCGGGCGCGTCCACGGCGCGGCCGTCGTAGATGGCGAACGCTTCGTCCGGCGCGACGCCTAGCGTCTGGCAGTACGCGCGGATGAAGCCCCTCGTGAAGACCGGGGCCGGGAGGGCTTCGAAGTCGTCGGCCTCAAGCGCCTCCAGGTAGCTGGTCAAGACCCGGGTGGAGCGGGAGATCTCCTCGAGGGAAACCCCTCGCCGGGTGCGCAGCTCACGGAGATAGGAGCCGACGGACGGCATAGCCCTGACGCCGCCGAGTCTAGCTCATTTCCCCTGCGACTTCACCTACTTACTGAGCGTTCAGGTTGACCGACACGAGTTTGGAGAGCCCGGGCTCCTCCATGGTGACGCCGTACAGGACGTCGGCGGCTTCCATGGTCTTGCGGTTGTGGGTGATGACGAGGAACTGCGTCTGGCTCGTCAGCTCACGGAGCACTTTGAGGAAGCGGTGGATGTTGGCGTCGTCGAGCGGCGCATCCACCTCGTCCAGCACGCAGAAGGGGCTCGGTCTGAAGTAGAAGATGGCGAAGAGCAGGGCGAGCCCGGTGAGCGCACGCTCGCCACCGGACAGGAGCGTCACGGACTGCAGCCGCTTGCCGCGCGGCTGGGCCATCAGATCCACGCCCGTGTCGAGCGGGTCGCCGCCCTCTTCGGCCTCCACGAGCCGCAGCTCGGCACGCCCGCCCTCGAACAGCCGCTCGAAGATCCCCTGGAAGTGGCGGTTGATCTCCTCGAAGGCCTGGGCGAAGCGCTCCTGCGCGCTCCGGGTCATCCCGCGGAGCGCCTTCTCGAGGTCCTTGATCGACCCGACGAGGTCGTCGTGCTGGGTCCGGAGGAACGTGAGACGCTCGTCGAGCTCGCGGTACTCGTCGTCGGCGACGAGGTTCACCGGGCCGATGGCCGCGAGGCGCTCCTCGAGCTCCGCCACGCGCTCGCGCACGCCCGTGAGGTCACGCGCCGGATCGTGACCCGCACGGAGCCCGGCCTCGTCGACCCCGTAGGCACGCCACGCGTCCTGCCCGAGCTCCTCGCGGCGGATGCGGCACTCGGTCGCGGCCAGGTCGAGCTCGTGGACGCTCGAGATCAGCCGCCCGATCGCGCCCTCGACGCCGCGCGTCTCGCCTTCCAGCCCGCGCAGCTCGGCGGCGAGCTGCTCGTGCTGCTCGGCCGCGAGCCGCGTCTCGCCCTCCATCCGGTCGCGCTCGATCGCGACGTCGCGCGCGCCCGCGTCCGTGCGCTCGCGCTCCTCGGCGAGCCAGGCGCGCCGGTCGTGGAGCTGGCCCTGCCGCCGCCGGGCCTGCTCGAGCCGCTCGGCGAGGTCGCGCTCCATGTCGCCAAGGCGCTGGAGCTCGCGGCCGAGCGCGTCCACGCGCTCCGTCGCCCCGGCGAGCTCCACGCGGCACGCCGTGAGCTCGCCGCCGAGCGTCGCCTCCTGCACCTGCGCGGCGTCGATCGCCGCGCGGCTCCGCGCCATCGCGGCCTCGTGGGCCGCCTCGGCCTCGCGCGCGAGCTCGACGCGCTGGCCCAGCTGGCCGAGCGTCCGCGCGGTTTCCTCCGTCTCGAGCTCCACCTGCCGCGACTCCGCGCGGACCGTCTCGAGGTGGCGCTGGACGCGCTCGTGCTCGCGCGCCGCCTGCTCCAGGTCCTTCTCGCTCGCGAGACACTGCGCCCGACGGGTGTGGACCGCCTGGTCGAGCCGCGCGGCGTGCTCGCGGGCCGCCGTGACTTCTTCGGCGAGCGCCGCCACGGCCGTCTGCGCCTGAGCCTCGCCCGCCGCGAGCCGCCGCACCTCGTCGTCGAGCTCGCGGAGCCGGCGCTTGCGCGCAAGCAGCGAATGCTGGACTCCGGACGCCGGGGTCTCGCCGCCGCCGTGCAGGCGGCCCGTCGGCCCCAGGACCTCGCCCGAGGGAGTGACGTAGATCGCCACCACGCCGTTGCGGCGCCAGAGGGCCTCCGCGCGGTCCAGGTGCTCGACGATCGCGACGGGCCCGAGGAGGTGGTGCACCAAGCTCGCGCTGGGCGCGGCGACGCTCCCCGCCGCCCAGCGCACGCCCGACTCGTCGGCGGGCGTGCCCGCGGGCGACGGCAGGTGCTCGAGCGGGAGGAACGTGGCGGCGCCGAGCGAGCGCTCGCGCAGATAGTCGACCGCGGCGCGGGCGTCGGCGAAGCGCTCGACGACCACCCACTGGACCCGCTCGCCCAGGGCCGCCTCGATCGCGCGCTCCATCCCCGGCGGAACCTCCAGGAGGTCCGCGACCGTGCCGACCACCCCCGCGAGACCGCTGGCGCGCCCCTCGCCGAAGACGGCGCGCACGCCGGCGCCGTAGCCCTCGCGCTGGCGCTCGAGCTCGGCCAGCGCCTCGAGGCTCGACCGCCGGGCCGCGAGCGCGAGGCGCGTGTCCGCGAGCCCGCCCTCGGCCTCGGCGAGGCGCCGGGCCGCGCCCTCGAGGCGCGCGGCGAGCTGCCGGCGCTCGCCCTCGAGCGCGCCGAGCTCGGTCTGGGCCAGGTCGTGCGCCTCGACGAAGCGGGCGCGCTGCGCGTGCAACCGTCCGGCCTCCGCCTCGACCTCGGTCAACTCCTGGGCGAGGCGCTCGGCCCGACGCCCGAGCTGCGCCTCGCGCTCGCGGAGCTCGCCTGCCTGGCGCATGAGGTCGACGCGCTCGCCGGCGAGCCGCGCCTGCTCGAGTCGAAGCGCCTCGGCGCGGTCGCGCTCGGAGGCGAGGGCCGCGCGAAGCCGCTCGAGGCGCCCCGCGAGGTCGTCCGCCGCCCGGTCGCGCTCCTCCGCCTGGCGGGTCGCCTCCGCGAGCCCCGCGTGGCCGGCGTCGCGCTCGGCCAGCACCGTCTCGCGCCGCTCCGCCGTGACCCGGAGCTCCTCGGCAACCCGCACCGCCTCCTCCGCGAGCTCGCGGAGCTGCAGGCCCATCTGCTCGCGGCGCTCGAGGAGCCGCTCGAGCTCGCCCTGGACCTTCTGGACCGACTGCCGCAGGTCGGCGAGCCGGTGGTCGCTCGCCTGGAGGAGCTCGCGCTGGCGCGCCTCCCGCGCGGCGAGCCCCGCGCTCCGCGTCCGGAGAACCTGCTCCTCGTCGCGCAGCCGCCCGATCTCGCCCGCGAGCCGCTCGCCCTCGGCGACGCGCGCCATCCAGTCGGCCGCCGCGAGCGCCAGCGCCAGGTCGCGCTTCTCGGTCTGCAGCGCCTTGTACTGTTGCGCCTTCTTCGCCTGGCGCTCGAGCGAGCCGAGCTGCCGCTTCACCTCGTCCATCACGTCCCGGACGCGCACGAGGTTCTGGCGGGCGGCGTCGAGCTTGCCCTGCGTCTCGTTCCGCTGCTGCTTGTAGCGCGCGACGCCCGCCGCCTCCTCGATGAAGATGCGGCGCTCGTGGGGCTTGGCGGTGAGGACGTGGTTCAGCTTGTCCTGGTCCATCACCGAGTAGGCGCGGGGGTTCGCGCCCGTGCCGGCGAAGAGGTCGAGGATGTCCCGCAGGCGCGCGAGGTTCCGGTTGAGGAGATACTCGCTCTCGCCCGTCCGGTAGAGGCGGCGGGCGACCGCGACCTCGGTCCATGGCACGCTGAGCACGCCGTCGTTCCCGAACATGAGCTCGACCTCGGCGAGCCCGACGGGCTTGCGCGAGGCGGAGCCGTAGAAGATCACGTCCTCCATCCGCTGTCCGCGCAGCGACTTGGCGCTCTGCTCGCCGAGGGCCCAGCGCACCGCCTCGGAGATGTTGCTCTTCCCGCAGCCGTTCGGCCCGACGACGCCCGTGATCCCGGGCAGCACTTTCACCACGGTCTTCTCGCCGAACGACTTGAACCCGTGCAGGGTGATCGATTCGAGGCGCATAAAGTTTATGTAGCACGTACGAGGCCTTACGCCCAAAAGAATTGTACCAGCGCTGGGGGGCCCGGCCGGGGCCGGACCCCAGATGTCGAGGCTCGGCCGCGGGGCGTGACCCCAGGTCCCGAGTGCTCCGGATCGCCCTGGTGGCGCGATGATCGTGGCGCGGACGCGGGGCGCCGGCGGGGCGAAGGGTGAGGCGCGGACCGGGATGCGTTTCCGGGGGACGGGTGAAGCGTGCGGCACGAGCGCGGGATCGTGATTCTCCTGTGCGCTCGCGCGGCCCTTCTGGCACGACCTGATGGCGACCTACTAGCGCGGCGAATACCCGTGGCACGGCGTGACGACGTCGTTCACGGCTCTCGACATCTGATGTTCCGGCTCCTCCGCGTTGTTCCTCGCGCTGGCGGCCTCGAGAGCGTGGCGCGCCCGAGCTCACGCAGCAGGTGCTCTCCTCGGCCTCGGCTTCGCCAGCTTCGTCGCGGCCGTGGGCGTCCTCCTCGCGCTGTCGGTGGTGTTTCGGTTCAGCGATCTCGAGTCGATGCGCCCCTCACCCGGCTACCCGTTCTTCTCCAACGGTCGGTTGATCGGGGGTACGCTCGTGCCCTTCGCGACGCTCTATCTCGCGGGGCTCGGCGCCGTGACGCGACGGCCCCTCGTCGTGGTCATCGCTCTCGCGCCGGCGCTCACCGTCGCCGAATTCGTGCTCTCCGTCGACGTGTTCCGCAGCCGCTACAACTGGTTCCACCTCGTCGCCGCGGCGACGGCTCTCTGAGGCGGGTCCCGCCGCCGACCACTACTGCTTCAGGTAGCAGCACTTCTTGTACTTCTTGCCCGACCCGCACGGGCACGGATCGTTGCGCCCGACCTTCTCGCCCGCCGCGGTCCGCACCGGAGCCTGCGGGCGGGCCGCCCCCACGGGGGCGCGGCCGGGCTCCTGCGGCATCTCGCCGCGGGACTCCCGCGCGTCGGCCCACGCCGTCAGCGCGGGAAGCTCCATCGGCGCGTCGCGGACGACCTGGACCTTGAAGAGGCGCTCGACGACGGCGGCTTTCACGCGCTCGACCATGTCCTGGAAGAGCTCGAACGCCTCCTTCTTGTACTCGGTCAGCGGATCGCGCTGGCCGTAGCCGCGGAGGCCGATCCCCTCCTTCAGGTGGTCGATGGAGAGCAGGTGGTCCTTCCATTGCTGGTCGATGACGATCATCATCTCGTGGCGCTCGAGCGCCCGCAGCAGGTCCGGCCCGAGCTCGCGCTCGCGGGCCGCGTAACGTTCGCGCACCGCTTCCGCGACCAGCTCGTCGAGCCCGTCGCGGGAGGTGACCTCCGCGTAGCGCGCGGGCGGGATGCGGACGTCGAACTGGCGGTAGAGTGCCTCGCCGAGCGCCGCGAGGTCCCAGTCCTCGGAGTGGGCATCCCGCGCCGCGTAAGCGTCGAGCGCGCCGACCGCGACGTCCTCGATCCAGTCCGCGACGGTGTCCGCCTGGCTTTCGCCGTCGAGGATCTGCCGCCGCATCCCGTAGATGATCTCGCGCTGTTTGTTCATCACGTCGTCGTACTCGAGGAGGTGCTTGCGGATCTCGTAGTGGTGCGTCTCGACGCGCTTCTGCGCCGTCGCGATCGCGCGCGTCACGAGCCGGTGCTCGATCGGCTCACCCTCCTGCATGCCGAGCCGCTCCATGATCGTCTGGATCCGCTGCGAGCCGAAGATCCTGAGCAGGTCGTCCTCGAGCGAGAGGTAGAACCGGGACGAGCCCGGATCGCCCTGCCGGCCCGAGCGGCCGCGGAGCTGGTTGTCCACGCGCCGCGCCTCGTGGCGCTCGGTGCCGACGATGTGCAGGCCGCCGACGGCCACCACGCGCCCATGCTCGGGCTCCGTGATGCGCGACGCCTCCTCGAACGCCGTCCGCCGGTCCGCCTCCGACGCGGTCACCGGCTCGAGCCCTCTCTTCCGGAGGATCTCCTTCGCGAGGAAGTCGGGATTGCCGCCGAGCAGGATGTCGGTGCCGCGCCCGGCCATGTTCGTGGCGATCGTCACCGCGCCCTCGCGGCCCGCCTGGGCGACGATCTCGGCCTCGCGCTCGTGGTACTTCGCGTTCAGCACCTCGTGACGGACGCCGCGCTTCTTCAGGAGCTTCGAGAGCTGCTCGGACTTCTCGATCGAGACGGTGCCGACGAGGATCGGCTGACCCTTCGCGCTCCGCTCGATGATGTCTTCGGTCACCGCGTTGAACTTCTCGCGCTCGGTCTTGTAGACGACGTCCGGGTGGTTGAGCCGGATGAGCGTGCGGTTCGTCGGGATCACGGTGACGTCGAGCTTGTAGATCTTCCCGAACTCCTCGGCCTCCGTCTCGGCCGTGCCGGTCATGCCCGCGAGCTTCTCGTACATGCGGAAGTAGTTCTGGAAGGTGATCGTCGCGAGCGTCTGGTTTTCGCGCTCGATCCGCACGCCCTCCTTCGCCTCGACCGCCTGGTGGAGGCCGTCCGACCACCGCCGGCCCGGCATCAGGCGCCCCGTGAACTCGTCGACGATGAGCACCTGCCCGTCCTTCACCATGTAATCCACGTCGCGCCGGAACAGCGCGTGGGCGCGGAGCGCCTGCTGGATGTGGTGGAGGAGGTTGATGTGCTTCGGGTCGTAGAGGTTGTCGACGTTGAGGAGCCGCTCGCAGGTCGCGATCCCCTCCTCGGTCAGCGCCACGGCGCGCGCCTTCTCGTCCACGATGAAGTCGCCCGCCTTCTGCTCCTCGATCTCGGACAGCTTGCCCTCGACGATCGTGGCCGCGCGCTTGAGCTTCGGGATCACACGGTCGATCTTGAAGTAGAGGTCCGTCGACTCGTCGGCGGGCCCCGAGATGATCAGCGGCGTCCGCGCCTCGTCGATCAGGATCGAGTCCACCTCGTCCACGATCGCGTAGTGGAGCTCGCGCTGGACGAGCTCGTCGAGCGTGAAGCGCATGTTGTCGCGGAGGTAGTCGAAGCCGAACTCGTTGTTCGTGCCGTACGTGATGTCGGCGCGGTACGCCTCCTGGCGCGTGCAGGGCCGGAGCGTGGTCAGCCGGGCGTCCGAGCTCACGTAGGCCGGGTCGTACAAAAAGGAGGCCTCGTGCTGGATCACGCCGACGGAGAGGCCGAGCGCGTGGAAGATGGGCCCCATCCACTGCGCGTCGCGCTTGGCGAGGTAGTCGTTGACGGTGACGATGTGGACGCCGCGCCCGGTGAGCCCGTTGAGGTACGCGGGCAGCGTCGCGACGAGCGTCTTGCCCTCGCCCGTCGCCATCTCGGCGATCTTCCCGGCGTGGAGCACCATGCCGCCGATGAGCTGGACGTCGAAGTGGCGCATCCGGACGGTCCGTCGCGCGGCCTCGCGGCAGACGGCGAACGCCTCGGGCAGGAGCTCGTCGAGCGGCTCGCCGTCGGTGAGGCGCTTGCGGAATTCGTCGGACCTCGCGCGCAGCCCGGCGGCGTCGAGCGCCTGCGCCGCCGGCTCGAGCGCGTTGATCGCCTGGACCGCGGGCTGCATGCGCTTGACGTCGCGCTCGTGCTTGGTGCCGAAGATCGCCCGGAGGACGGCCTCGATCATCTCGATTGATTATGGCACACGCGCGTGGCCCGGAGCGATTTCAGCGCCCGCCGCTCGCGGCGCCGAGCAGCTCACGCGCGTGGCCGCGCGCGGTGTCCGTGACTCGCGCGCCGCCCAGCATCCGCGCGACCTCCTCGACGCGCGCCTCGCCCGCGAGGAGCTCGGCGCTCACGCGGGTGCGGCCCGCCCGCACGCTCTTGGCGACGCGCAGGTGGTGATGCGCGCGCGCCGCGATCGGCGCCAGGTGGGTCACGCAGAGGACCTGTCGCCCCTCCGCGGCGCCGGCGAGCTTCTGCGCCACCACGGCGGCGACCCGCCCGCCGATGCCCGCGTCCACCTCGTCGAAGACCATCGTGGGCACGCGGTCGGCCTTGGCCAGCACCGTCTTGAGCGCGAGCATCGCGCGCGAGAGCTCGCCGCCGGACGCCACGCGCGCGAGCGGGCGGAGCTCCTCGCCCGGGTTCGTCGAGAGCCGGAACTCCGCGCGGTCGAGGCCGCGCGGCGAGACATCGTCCAGGGCACCGCGCTCGAGGGCGATCCGGAACACCGCGCGCTCCATCCCGAGGGCGCGCAGCTCGCGCTCGACCTGGGGCGCCAGGCGCTCGCCCGCGGCGCTGCGACGCTCGGAGAGCTCGTCGGCGGCCTCGGCGAGCTCGGCGTGCAGCTCGGCCAGGAGCCGCTCCTGCTCCGCCAGGATCTCCTCGTGACGCCCGAGGCGGTCGAGCTCGGCCGCCGCCCGGTCGCGGAATGCAAGCATCGCCTGCTCCGTGTCGCCGTACTTGCGCTTGAGCCGCGTCAGCGCGTCCAGGCGCTCGTCGACCGCCTCGAGCCGCCCGGGCTCCACGCTCACGGCGTCGCGGAGCGCCCTGATCCGTGCGAGCGCCTCGTCGAGCTGGATGGCGGCCGCGTCGAGCGTCTCCACGGGCCCGGTGAAGGCGGGGTCGAGGCGCCCGAGGTCGGTGAGGAGCCGCGCGGCCCGATGGATGCGCGCCGCCGCCGAGCCCTCGTCGTCCGCCAAAAGCGCGGCGGCCTCGACGATCCCGGCGAGCAGGCGCTCCGCGTGCTGGGCGCGGCGCCGCTCCCCGCGCAGCTCCTCCTCCTCGCCGGGCCGGAGGCGGGCGCCATCGAGCTCGGAGACCTGGAAGCGCAGCTGGTCCTCGCGCTGCGCCCGGTCCCGCTCCGCCGCGCGCGTGCGCTCGACCGCCTCGCGGGCCGCCCGGTACTTCGCGACGAGGGAGGCGACGCGCTCGCGGAGGTCCTCGGCGTCGGCGAACCGATCGAGCAGCTCGAGCTGGCGCGCGGGCTCGAGGAGCCGCTGGTGCTCGTGCTGGCCGTGGACCTCGACGAGGTGGTCGCCGAGCCGCTCGAGCAGCGCCACGGTCACCGGCGAGTCGTTGACGAAGGCCCGGTGGCGGCCCCCGCGCGCGAGCTCGCGGCGCACGACGAGCTGGCCGTCCTCGAGGGCCAGCCCCGCCTCGTCCAGGACGTCCGCCACCGGGCCGCGGGGCTCGGCGTCGAAGACCGCCTCCACGGTGGCGGTCTCGGCGTCGGTGCGGATCACGTCGGTCTGGGCGCGGGCGCCCCGCACGAGGAGGATCGCGTCGATCAGCATGGACTTGCCGGCCCCGGTCTCGCCGCTCAGGACGTTCAGGCCGGGGCCGAACGGCGCCGTGACGGACTCGATCACGGCGAAGTTCCGGATGCGCAGCTCGCGCAGCATCGGAATGGATGCTAGGTCAGTCGGCCGGACCGCTCAAGCGGTATCCGGGGCGATACGCCGCTACCGCTCCCCCCACTTCAGCTTCGTCCGGAGCACGGAGAAGAACCCCTTCTGCGGGAAGCGGAGGAGCCGGATGCGCGCGCCGCCCTTCACGACTTCCACCGTGTCGTGCACCTTGAGGTGCACCCCGAGCTGGCCGTCCACCGTGGCCATCACCTCCTGGTCGGCCAGCAGGGTGACCTCGACGCGGAGGCCGCCCGGGACGACGATCGGCCGGTTCGTCAGCGTGTGCGAGCAGATCGGCGTCAGCACCAGCGCGTCCATCGTCGGGAAGAGGATCGGGCCGCCGGCCGACAGGCTGTACGCGGTCGAGCCCGTCGGGGTCGAGATGATGAGTCCGTCGGCGCGGTACGCGGTCGCGTGCTGGCCCTCGACCGAGACGGCGAGGTCGATGATCCGGCTCACCGCGGACTTGGTGATGACGACGTCGTTCAGCGCCGCGTACTCGCACAGCCGCTGGCCGCCGCGCAGGACGCGGACGGTGAGCATCATGCGCTCGTCCACCGCCATCCGCCCGGCGAGGACCGCCTCGAGCGCGGGGAGCATCTCGTCGAGGGTCGTCGCGGTGAGGAACCCGAGCCCGCCCAGATTCACCCCGAGCAGCGGCACGCCGAGGTCGCCCACCGCGCGCGCCATCGAGAGCAGCGTGCCGTCCCCGCCGAGCACCACGAGCAGGTCCACCTGCGCCGGGAGCTCGGCCTTGCCGACCGAGGGTACCGTGGCGGCCGGGACGAGCGCCGCCGTCTCCTTCTCGAGCACGGCGGCGAGCCCGCGCGCCGCGAGCCACGCGAGCAGCTCCGTCACGACGCCGCGGGCCTCCGTGGCGCCCGGCTTCGCGACGATGCCGACGCGCTTCACGCAAGCGCCTCGACGCTCTTGTCGATCATGGACTCGAGGTCGCTGGCGGTGCGGCCGTGCGAGGAGCAGTGCAGGAAAAACTCTCGGTTGCCCTTCGGACCCCGCAGCGGCGACGCGGTCACGCCGAGGACGTGCCAGCCCCGGAGCACCGCGTAGCGGGCTAGGCGCTGGACCGAGGCCCGGTGCAGCGCGGGGTCGCGCACCACCCCGCCCTTGCCGACGTGCGCGCGGCCCACCTCGAACTGCGGCTTCACGAGGGCCACCACCTCCCCGCGCGGCGCGAGGACGCCGAACACCGCGGGCAGGATCTTCTCGAGCGAGATGAACGAGACGTCGATCGTCGCGAGCGTCGGCTGCTCGCCGAAGATCCGGGGGTCGAGCGCCCGCGCGTTGGACTGCTCCATGACGACGACGCGCGGATCCTTGCGGAGCTTGGCGTCGAGCTGGGCGGTGCCGACGTCCACGGCGAAGACGCGCGCGGCCCCGCGCTGGAGGAGGCAGTCGGTGAAGCCGCCCGTCGAGGCGCCCACGTCGATGCAGACGCGTCCGGCGACCTTCACTCGGAAGCCGTCGAGCGCGTGGGCCAGCTTCTCGCCGCCGCGGCTCACGTACGGCGAGCGCCCCTGGAGCTCCACGTCCGCGCCGGACGGAACGAGCGCGCCGGCCTTGTCCACGCGCTTGCCGTCCACGAGGACCTCGCCGGCCAGGATGTGGCGGGCCGCCTGCTCGCGGCTCACGACGAGCCCGCGGTCGACGAGCAGACGGTCGATGCGCACGCGCGCCGGCGGCTTCGTCATGTCCTTCATTATAGGCGAGCGCTCCGCCGCGGCCGCAGCAGAAACAGCAGCACGATTCCCGCGAGAAACCCCCCGATGTGGGCGAACCACGCCGTTCCTCCCGTCTCGGCAACCCCGCTCGCCACGGCGCCGACGGTGACCAACCCGTTGATGAACTGGACCACGATCCAGAAGCCGAGCACGATCACCGCGGGGACGTACACGAGGCGCACGAAGAAGCCGAAGATCAGCAGCACGAGCACGCGAGCGTAGGGAAAGAGGACGAGGTAGGCACCGAGGACCCCCGAGATGGCGCCGCTGGCACCGATCATCGGGATGGACGACCTGGGCCCGACGAGGGTCTGGGCACCCGCCGCGGCGACTCCCGACAGCAGATAGAAGAGAAGGAAGCGCCCGTGACCGAGCGAGTCCTCGACGTTGTCGCCGAAGATCCACAGATAGAGCATGTTGCCGGCGATGTGGAGGAGCCCGCCGTGCAGGAACATCGCGCTGAAGATCGTGACGACCGCCGGCGGGAAGTCGTCCGGGGAGACGCAGCTCGCGGTGATCCGGCACGGGATCGCGCCGAACTCGGTGACGAATGCCTCCGCCGCGCGCGACGCGACGGGCTCCGGGCCCATGGCGAGCGACGCCTGGTAGGCGAAG
>DATFVL010000145.1 GCA_035260325.1 Candidatus Methylomirabilota bacterium
CGACTTCGCACGCGCCCGACAAGAGCGACGCGGTCTTCGCCCGGATGAGCTCGTCATACTGCGCCTCTCCGTAGGAGAGCTTGTCGTGGGCTTCGAGCTGGCGCATCTCGCCGATCGTCATCTCGTTCGTGACGCGGGCGAGCACGCGAAGCGGCTCCAAGTCCGCGAGGCGCACGAGCTCGATGATCGCCCGGGAGTAGAGGTAGTCCCCCATGATCACCGCGACCTGGTGCGAGAACAGTGCGTTGATCGTCGGCATGCCGCGGCGCAACGCCGAATGATCCACCGAATCGTCGTGCACGAGCGTGGCGAGGTGGATCAGCTCCACGACGGCGGCGAGCGTCACGACTCGCGGATCCGCCGCGCCGGCGGCCTGGTGGGCGAGTAGCATCAGGGTCGGTCGGAACAGCTTGCCCTTCATGCGTAAGAGGTGCGCGTTCACCTCGGCCGCGATTGGGAAGTCCGCCGCGATGATGCGCCGTAGCTCGAGGGCGACCTGCTCGAGCTCCTCCGCCACGGGCTGCTGTACGTCGGAGAGCGAAGCCCGGGCGATCTGTTGGCTCACGTCACTTCGCCTTCGCGAGGGCTTTGCTGCGCGCGCCGACGTCCAGGAAGCGGACATCCACCGCGAACACGCGCCCGTACAACTCCCGCGCCTCGGCCCGCTTGCCCTGCTCCTCGAGCGCCCGGCCGAGCCAGTAGAGGATGCCGAGCCGTTCCTGGTCGCCCGAGGCGGGCAGCTCGAGCGCACGCCGCAGGATCGACTCCGCCACCACGTGGGCACCCTTCTCCACGAAGCACACGCCCAACGCCTCCGAGCTGCGGAGCCTCCCTTCGGGCGCCCGCAATGCCTTCTGGAGCTCGCCGATGGCCTCATCGAGCAGGCCCATCTCCTTGAACGCCACGCCGAGATCGTAGTGGGCCTGGAAGTCGGCTTCGTCGATGTTCTCGTCGATCCCCTGCTTGAAGCGGGCGAGCATGCCCTGAAAATCCTGCTCCTCGTCGCCCGTGGGCTCCTCGTCGGCCACCTTCATGCGGGTGTCCCGCGCGGGCGGCTGCTCCTCGAGCATCATGGCGCTCAAGTCGACGAAGTCCCCGGCGTCTGCCGCGTCCTGGCGCACCTTCATCTTCGCGTCCCGGGGAGCGGTCTTCCCTTCCGCATCCCGCAGCGCCGGTTTGCCCTTGGCCTTCGGGTCAGGCGGCGGCGCCGCGACCGGGGTGAACATCGAGAGCGCCGCGGCGGCGCGGGCGTTCCCGGGGTCGTGCTCGGCGACGCGCTGATACACGGCTCGGGCCTTGTCGGGCAGGTCGCTGCGCAGCAAGGTGTCGGCGAGCTCCAGGTAGGCGTCGATCAGCCTCGCCTTGTCGCCCGACTTGAACGCGAACTCCACGTGTTTCTGCCGGTGCCGCACGCTGTTGGGATCGAGCCGCAGGATCTCGTCCACCAGGTCGCGCGCATGGACGAGGTTGCCGCGGTTCTCGAACCCGGTGGTGGCGAGGTCGAGCTCCTCGATGCCACGCGCGCGCTCACCGGTCTCGACCAGCGCCTCACCCAACCGCTGGTGCGCCTCGGGATCATCGGGATCGTCGGCAACGCGGGCCTCGAGGTCCTCGATCGGGGTGAGGTCCCGCGACTCCTCGATCTTCGCGAACATGAGCGCGTCGCCCGCATCGTCCGCGTTCACCACGCCATCGAGCCCGAGATCGATCGCCGCCCGGCGCCGGCCCGGCGCGGCCCGCGCGTTCCTGTCGATCTCGATCTCGGCCGCGGGCGTGAAATCGGCCTCGAGCTCGAGCGGTGGCACCTCCACAACCGTCTTGCGCTTGGGCGGCGGCCCCACGGCCGGGCGCTTCGGCACGACCGGGGCGACTTTCGCGGGCTCGGGGCGGCGCGGCTCGAACTTGGGGAGCGGCGGCCGACTGCCGCCGCCCGGCCGGGGCTCGTCGACCCCCGGGCGCGCAGGCGCGGCGGGCGCGGCGGGCCGGGTCGGGGCGAAGGGCGCACGGCGCGCGGGCGGCGCGGCGCCGAGCCCGAGGTCGGTGTCGAGCAACGGCTCGGGTGCCGTGTCGGCCTCGGCGGCGCTCGCCTCCTCCGTCACGGTCGGCTCGAGCTCCGCTATCGGCCCCACGTCGTCCGCGGTCACGTCCTCGCGGAGCGACGGGGCGCTCGCGGCATCGAGGCTCACGTCCCCGAACTCCACGCGCGTCGTCTCGAACCCCTCGAGCGTGCCCGACGGAGGCCCGGCGGTTGGGGACTCCTCCTCCTCGGCCAGGCTCGTCGACTCGACGGCGAGTGACGTGTCGGGCTCGGGCTCCGGCGTCCCGATCAACCCGTCCACCGGCTCCGCGGCGTCGAGCGCGGGCGCCGGTGCGGGGGGTGGCGCGGGTCGTGGCGGTGGCGTGACCCGCACCGGCCCCATCTGCTTCGAGACCGGCGGCTCATCGACATCGAGGAACACGAGGCTCGACGTCTTGTGCCTCCCCGATTTCGTGAGATCCTCCTTGACGGGGTCCGCCGGCGCCGCCGCCCCGCTCGCCGAGCGACGGTCCGGAGCGCCGTACATCCGCAGGTGCTCCTCGAGCAGCTCCCGCAGGTGCGCACTCTCAGCCGAGATCTCGGCCAGCTCCTTCAACGCCGCGAATGCCTGCTGGATCTTCCCGGCCTTCTGCATCCGTTCGGCGAATTCGAGGAAGTTCTGCTTCGCCTCACCCATGAACCCCTTCGCGGCGTATAGCTTGGCAAGCTTCAAATAGGTGTTCTGCCGCCCGGGGGCGTTGCGGAGCACCTTGTTGCACATCGCGATGGCGTTGTTGTGAAAGCCGAGCTCGGCGTACTTGTCGACCGCTTTGTCGTAGTAGTCGGCGGCCTGATGCGGGTCCTTGAGCTTGAGGTACAGGTCGCCGATACGGTTGTAGATCGAGAGATCGGGGTTCGGGTCCCCCTCTTCATCCTGGTCCTTGAGAACCTGAAGCCACGCCTCGGCCGCCCCCTTGGGGTCCCGGGCCTCAAGGCTCTTGGCCTTGTCCTTCTGCCTCTCAAGCTTAGACATGGGGCCCTAAAGATATGGGCGCTGGCCAGAGGGGACAAGCGGAACCGCCTGTCCAGACGGCGGTTACGAGGTTCGCGCCCATCCAGTACGCGACTTCCCGCCAATCTGACACGTCGCACGAGACCAGGTCGGCACGAAATCCCGGCGCGAGCTGACCCCGATCGGCTGCAAGTCCCAGCGCGGCGGCGGCGTTCACGGTCACGCCGGTCAGGACTTCAGCATGCCGCAAGCCGAGTTGCGACACGCCCAGCACCATCACGAGCGGCAGGCTGACGGTGGGCGACGAGCCGGGGTTGAAGTCCGTGGCGAGCGCGACGGCCGCCCCAGCCTCGACCAGGCGCCGCGCCGGCGCTTGCCGCCGGCTGCCGAGGAAGACCATCGTGGCGGGCAGGAGGACAGCGACCGTATCGCTCGCGGCGAGCGCGCGAATCCCGGCGTCGGAAATAGCCGCGAGGTGGTCGGCGGACAGCGCGCCCAGCTCCGC
>DATFVL010000146.1 GCA_035260325.1 Candidatus Methylomirabilota bacterium
GCGATGGCCGCGGCGAGCACGAGCGCGGCGAGCGCGGCGTGACGCGCGCCGCCGCCGGCCATGAGGAACGCGAACGGCAGGGCCAGCAGGACGCGCGCGGCCGTCAGCGCGTTCGCCATCGTGCAGACGGTCGCTCGCATGACGAGCGATCATATCTCGAACGGGCTGGACATGACGGTCGACACCCGGTACCGTCCGTCAGAGAGGAGGGCGCCACGTGAATCGCCGTGAGCTCCTGCAGCGGGGCGCGGTCGCCGCTTTCGGCCTCGGCATTCGTCCGCTGCGGGCGTCGGCCCAGCCGGCCCGACGCGCCGGGACGCGGGTCCAGCGCTACGCGACGCTCGGCCGCACCGGCATGCGGGTCTCCGACATCGCCTTCGGGAGCAGCCGCCTGAGCGCCGGAGAGGGAGACACCGTCCGGCACGCGTTCGATCAGGGCATCAACTACTTCGACACCGCGGACAGCTATCGCGCCGGGGGCTCGGAGACGACCATCGGGGACGCCTTGCGCGACAAGCGCGACCGCGTCTACCTCGCGTCGAAGACCTACACGAGCCCGGGCCAGCGCCGGGACTCGATGATGCGCTCGCTCGAGGGGAGCCTCCAGCGGCTCCGCACCGACTACGTGGACGTCTACTTCAACCATGCCGTCAACGACGTGGAGCGGTTGAAGGATCCGGAGTGGCACGAGTTCACCGCGCGCGCGAAGCAACAGGGGAAGATCCGCTTCGTCGGCATGTCGGGCCACGCCGGACGCCTGATCGAGTGCCTGGACTACGCCCTGGACACGAACGGTGTGGACGTGATCCTGGTGGGATACAACTTCGGCCAGGACCCCGCCTTCTACCAGAAGTTCACGGGCGCGTTCGACTTCATCGCGCGCCAGCCGGACCTGCCGCGCGTGCTCCAGAAGGCGAAGGCCAAGGGCGTCGGCGTGATCGCGATGAAGACGCTGATGGGCGCGCGTCTCAACGACATGCGCCCCTTCGAGCGGGGCGGCGCCACCTTTGCGCAGGCGGCCTTCCGCTGGGTGCTCTCGAACCCGAACGTCGACGCGCTGATCATCTCGATGACCGGCCGGGACGTGATCGACGAGTACCTCGGGGCCTCGGGCTCGCGCTCGGCCGCGGGCGAGGATCTGCCGCTGCTGCGGCGTTACGCGAGCCTGAACGGAGCGTCCTACTGCCGCCACGGCTGCCAGGAGTGCCTCGACGCATGCCCGCGCGGCGTGCCGATCGGCGACGTGCTGCGGAGCCGGATGTACGCCGTGGACTACGGCGACCTGGCGCTGGCCCGCAGCGAGTACGCCTTGCTGTCCGACGGCGCCGCTCCGTGCCTCTCGTGCTCGGGCCAGCCGTGCCGGGGCGCCTGTCCTCACGGCGTGCCCATCGACCGTTTCGTGGTCCCGACGCACCGGATGCTGACGACCTGAGCGCGGCTGCAGGGAATCGCCCCTCACGGAGGAACCATGAGCGTGCGTGAGCTGACGTACGGCGAGGCGGTCAAGGAAGCGATCGCGGAGGAGATGCGGCGCGACCCGCGCGTCTTCCTCATCGGGGAAGACGTCGCGGAGGCCGGCCATCCGTTCAAGACGCTGACCGGGCTCGTCAACGAGTTCGGGACGAAGCGCGTCATCGACACGCCGATCTCCGAGCCCGGCTACGCCGGCATCGGCGTCGGGGCGGCGATGACGGGCATGCGGCCGATCGTGGACGTGATGTTCGGCGACTTCATCACGCTGACCATGGACCAGATGGTGAACCAGGCCGCCAAGGCTCACTACATGTCGGGCGGCAAGATCAAGGTGCCGATCGTCTTCCGCACCACGCTCGGCGCGACGCGCCGGTCGGCCGCCCAGCACTCGCAGTCGCTCCACGCTTGGGTGAGCCACGTCCCGGGCCTCAAGGTGGCGCTGCCGTCCGGCCCGTACGAGGCCAAGGGGCTCATGAAGACCGCGATCCGCGACGACAGCCCCGTCGTCATCTTCGAGGACAAGATGATGTACCGGGTGAAGGGCCCGGTCCCGGCCGAGGACTACACGATCCCCTTCGGCGTGGCCGAGATCAAGCGCGAGGGTCGGGACATCACCATCGTCGCCACCAGCAGCATGGTGGCGGTCGCCCTCGGCGCCGCGAAGATGCTCGAGGAGGCCGGCATCAGCGCCGAGGTCATCGACCCGCGCACGACCTGGCCGCTCGACAAGCAGGCGCTGATCGACTCGGCGAAGAAGACCTCGCGCGCCATCGTGGTGGACGAGGGCTACGAGCGCTACGGTGTCACCGCCGAGATCGCCTCGGTCATCGCGGAGGGCGCCTTCTATCACCTCGACGCGCCGGTCAAGCGGATCGGCGCCATGGACGTGCCCGTGCCGTTCTCGCCGGTGCTCGAGGACCTCACCGTGCCGTCGGAGAAGATGGTCTTCGAGGCGGCGAAGGCGCTCTGCCGGAAGGCCTGAGCGAGCTCGTCTCATGCCGACGAACGTCATCATGCCGGCGCTCGAGCTGGCGCAGGAGACCGGCAAGGTCTTGCGCTGGCTCAAAGCGCCGGGGGACTCGGTGAGGAAGGGCGAGGCGATCGTCGAGATCGAGACCGACAAGGTCACCGTCGAGATCGAGGCGCCGGCGTCCGGCGTCCTGCGCGATGTCACCGCGCGCGCGGGCGACGTCGTGCCGGTCGGTCAGACGATCGCGCTGATCGTCGAGGCGGGCGCGGTAGCACCCGCGGCGGCGCCTGGGCCGAGCCCGCTCGCAGCCAGCGCGGTCCCCTCGCCTCCCGCCGCGTCCGCCGCGGTCAAGGCATCGCCCCTGGCCCGCAAGATCGCCGAGCAGCACGGCGTGGACCTCGCGCGGGTGAAGACGGCGAGCGGACGGGTCGAGAAGGCCGACGTCCTCGCCCACGTCGAGGGCCAGAAGGCGGCGCCTGTCCTCCTCGCCGCGTCGCCCAAGGCGCGGCGCCTGGCGGCCGAGCGCGGGCTCGACATCAGAGTGCTCCAGGGCTCGGGCCCGGGCGGCGCCGTTCTCGCGGCGGACATCGCCGCGGCGAAGCTCGCCGCGGCGTCCAGCGCGCCTGCCGCCGCGCGCGCCGGGACGCAGGGTGTGGGCAACGTCTGGCGCATCATGGCCGAGCGCATGACGGCGAGCTGGACCACCGCGCCGCACTTCTATCTCGTGCGCGAGGTCAACGTGAGCCGCCTGGTCTCATGGCTCGACAAGGTGCGCAAGCAGACCGGCGCTCACGTCACCTACACCGATCTGCTGGTGAAGCTCGTCGCCGCAGCCATCTCGCAACATCCGAGCGTGAACGCCTCGTGGAAGGACGGCGCGATCGTGCGGAACGCCGACATCAACATCGGCCTGGCCGTCGCCATCGACGCCGGCCTCGTCGTCCCCGTCCTCCACCGCGCCGGCACGCTGAGCCTCGCCGAGCTCGCGGCCCGCCGCGAGGACCTCGTGAGCCGCGCCCAGGCCGGCAAGCTGCGCCCGGCCGACATCCAGGGCGGCGGCTTCACGATCAGCAACCTCGGCATGTTCGGCGTCGACGCGTTCAACGCCATCGTCAATCCGCCGCAGGCCGCCATCCTCGCCGTCGGCCGCATCGCCGACCGCGTCGTCGCCGCCGGCGGCCAGCCCGCCGTCCAGCCGACGATGGTGCTGACGCTCTCCTGCGACCACCGCGCTCTCGACGGCGCGCGCGGCGCCCAGTTCCTCGGCGCGCTCGCCGAGCTGATCGAGGAGCCCCTGGCGCTGCTGGTGTGAGTCCGGAGCGGCTCGAAGGAGGGGACGAGATGAGCTCTCACCGGCACCTGCTCCCGGCCCTCCTGCTCACCCTCGGCGTGGCCGGCGAGGCGCTCGCCCAGGCCCCGCCCACGGGCGAGGTCGTGATGGCCTATCACGTGACCATCGCGCCGGGCTGGTTCGACCCGTCGAGCGCGCCGCCGCAGATCACCCCCTTCGGGATCCTCTATGCGATCCACGACGCCGTGGTCCGCCCGCTGCCGGGGAAGAAGATCGCCCCGAGCCTGGCGGAGTCGTGGACGGAGAGCGCGGACGGCCGCGTGTACGAGTTCAAGCTGCGCCGCGGCCTCAAGTTCCACAACGGCGACGCGGTGACCGCCGAGGACGTGAAGTTCAGCTTCGAGCGCTACAAAGGGGCGGGCGCGAGCGAGCTGCAGGCGCGGGTCCGGCAGGTGGAGGTCGTCGATCCCCTGACCGTGCGCTTCCACCTGCAGGAGCCGTGGCCGGACTTCCTGACCTTCTACGGGACCACGGCGACGGCTGCCGGGCTCGTGGTGCCGAAGAAGTACCTGACGCAGGTCGGTGACGACGGCTTCAAGAAGCACCCGATCGGCGCCGGCCCCTACAAGTTCGTGAGCCACATGGTCGGCGTCGAGCTGGTGCTGGAAGCCTACACGGGGTATTGACGCAAGACGCCCCACGTCAAGCGGCTCGTCATGAAGAGCGTGCCCGAGACGACCACGCGCGTGGCGATGCTGAAGAACGGCGAGGCCGACATCGCCAACGCGCTCGACGGCGAGGACGCCGAGAACGTGAGACGCGACCCGCGCCTGCAGCTCCTGCCGTCCAAGCACGCCTCGATGTTCTGGATCGAGTTCGCCGACCAGTGGGACCCGAAGTCGCCCTGGCACGACAAGCGCCTGCGGCAAGCGGTGAACGCCGCGCTCGACCGCAAGGCCATCAACGACGCCGCCTGCCTGGGCTACTGCCCACCCGCGGGGGTCATCGTGCCGCGCGTGATGGAGTTCGCGTTGCAAGTCCCCCCGCATGCCTACGACCCGAAACGGGCCAAACAGCTGCTCAGCGAGGCCGGGTATCCGAACGGCATCGACGCCGGCGACGTCGTGCCCACGCCGCCGTTCTTCGCGATGGCGGAGGCCACGCTGAACTACCTGAACGCGGTGGGGATCCGGACGAGGCTGCGGCCGATGGAGCGCGCGGCCTTCTACTCCGCCTGGCGCGAGAAGAAGCTGCGGGGGCTCTTCATCGTCGCGGCCGGCAACTCCGGCAACGCCGCGAGCCGCGTGGAAGCGTTCATGTACTCCAAGGGCAGCTACGCTTATGGCGGCTATCCGGACCTCGACGACCTGTTCCAGCAGCAGGCGCGCGAACGGGACGTCGCCCGGCGCGAGGCCCTGCTCCATCGCATCCAGCAGCTCACGATCGACCGCGTCATGTTCGCGCCGATCATGGACTATCGCACCCTGCGCGGCGTCGGACCGCGGCTGGCCGATCCCGCGATGGACACGATCCACCTGTACCCGTACCCCGCGTACGAGGACATGAGGCTCAAGGGCCAGTAAACGGTTCCTTGAACTGGAGGGTGAGGTTCGTCTAGGATTTGGCGCATTCGCAGCCCTTCCCCGGAGGAGACGCCATGAAGAAGCTCATCGTCCCCGTGCTGGCCCTCGCCGGCGTCCTGGGGTTGACGGCGCGGGCCGCAGACGCCCAGGCGCCCACGTTCAACGTCGGCGCCGTCAACAACACGGGAGGCCTGGTCGTCTTCGTCGCGGTGGACAAGGGCTTCTTCGCCAAGCAGGGCCTGGACGCCAAGGTGGTCGTCCGCAACACGGGCCCCGAGCTCAGCAAAGCCCTCGACGCGGGTGAGATCGACGTCGGCGCCGCCAACGTGAGCAACATCCCGGTCGCCCTGGAGCGTGGGCTCAACGTCCGGGCGATCGTCGGCTACGTGGGCTCCTCGTTCGTCAAGCCGACCGACGACAACATGCTCGGCATCGTCGTCCGCCCCGACGCGGACATCAATTCCATCGCCGACCTCAGGGGGAAGAGCATCGGCACCACGTTCGGCTCGATGAACGACATGTACCTCGTGGAGGTCATCAGGAAGAACGGCTTCTCGGAATCGGCCATCAACCGGATCAATTCCACGCCCGCCGGCATGGTCGCCCTGTTCGACACCGGCAACGTGAGCGCGATGGTGGTCTGGGAGCCCTACCTGACGCGGATGCTCGAGAAGGTGAAGGGCGCCAAGCTGCTCGCCCGCGGCGGCGACCACGTGTGCTTCTGCGCCGCCATGCACGGCAAGCCCGAGACACTCTACAAGAACCGGGACGTCACCCAGCGGTTCGTGAGCGCGATGGCCGAGGCGGCCCGCTTCGTCCGCGACCCGAAGAATCTGGACGAGGTCGGCAGCATCGGCTCCCGCTACATCCCCGGCATGGACGCCGACCTGATCAAGCGGACCCACAAGTACTGGATCTACGACATGCGGATCGGCAAGAACAGCTTCAAGGCGTTCAACGAGGCGGTGGAGGTGCTGATCGCGCAGAAGAAGATGAAGCAGGCCTTCGACCCGGCCAAGTACTACGACACCGCCTTCATCGAGCGGGCGATGAAGGAGCACCCGGCGTGGTTCGACGATCTCCCGGGCGCCCGGTGACCGGACGCTGCAGAAGCTCGTCGTCCGAGACCTGACCCACCACTACCCGGACGAGTACACGGGCGAAGACGTCCACGCCCTCGAGCGGCTGAGCCTCGAGGTGCGCGAGGGCGAGCTGGCCGCGGTGGTGGGCCCGAGCGGTTGCGGCAAGACCACCCTCCTCCACATCCTCGCGGGGCTCCTCCCCTACCGGCACGGCGTGGTCGAGGTGGATGGGGTCGCGGTGAAGGGACCGGGGCCTGACCGCGGGGTCGTGTTCCAGGAGCACGCCATCCTGCCCTGGCGGACGGTGGCGCGGAACATCGGGCACGGCCTCGAGATCCAGGGCGTGCCGCGGCGCGAGCGCGAGCGGCGGGTGCGGGAGTTCATCGAGCTGGTCGGGCTCACCGGCTTCGAGGAGCGCTACCCCCACGAGCTCTCCGGCGGCATGAAGCAGCGCGCCGCGCTCGCGCGCACGCTCTGCGCGAACCCGGTCGTCATGCTGATGGACGAGCCGTTCGCCGCCGTGGACGCCCAGACGCGGATCACGCTGCAGGAAGAGCTGAACCGCATCGCGATCACGACGCGGAAAACCATCCTCTTCATCACCCACAACGTGGACGAGGCGGCCTTCCTCGGCGACCGGTGCTTCATCTTCACCCGGCGCCCCGGGAGCCTCAAGGCCACCGTCACGATCGACATCCCGCGGGAGCGCCGCATCTGGAAGGACCTGGTCTCCGACCCGGCGTTCACGCGCCCGCGGGACGAGATCCTCCAGCTCGTGCGCGCCGAGGTGAGCGTTGGCGACGACTAGCGCGACCCTCGCGCGGCCGCACGCCGTCCTGTCAGCGCGCGCCCGGCGCTTCTGGAGACAGGGGGGGATCGAGCTCGCGCTCGTCCTCCTGGTCATCCTGGCGGCGTGGGCGACGATCTCGGCCACCATCCAGCGGCCGGACCGCTACCTGCCGTCTCCCCTCTCCGTGGCTCTCTCCTCGGGGGACCTCCTCTGGAAGGGCATCCTGCCGAACTACCTGGGCCAGACCCTCTGGCGCCTGATCACGGGAAGCCTGATCGGCATCGCGCTCGGGATCCCCTTCGGAATCCTCGTCGGCATGAACCGGACCGTCTCGGACATGTTCTATCCTGTCCTGAACTTCTTCCAGTCCATCTCGGGCATCGCGCTGCTCCCCATCGTGATGATCTGGTGGGGGACGACCGAGAAAACCGTCTTCGCCGTCATCGTCTATACCTGCTTCTTCCCGATCGCGTTCACGGTGCTGGCGGGCGTGCGGAGCACGCCGCTCATCTACGTGAACGCCCTGCGCACGCTCGGCGCAGGGCGCCTGCGGATCGTGCGGGACGTCCTGGTGCCCGGCGCCATGCCCTCCATCGCCACGGGGACGAGGCTCAGCATCGGCTACGCGTGGCGCGCCGCCATCGCCGGCGAGATGCTGGCGGGCCGGCGCGGGCTCGGCTGGATGATCTTCTCGGCGCAGCAGGTGGATCACACCGCGCAGGTCATTCTCGGGATGGTCTTGATCGGCTGCCTCTGGATCCTCCTCGACCGTTACGTCCTGCGACCCATCGAATCGGATACGATCCAGCGCTGGGGACTCCTCCAGCGATGAATCCGCTGCGGCGGCTCGACCGTCGGCGTCTCAGACGGATCCTCCTCGGCGCGATCCCGTTCGTCGCGCTGGGGACCCTCTGGCAGCTGAACGCCGTCTACCGGTGGCTCGCCCCGATTCACATTCCGCCGCCGGCGGCCGTCTGGGGCGCCATCTTCACCCTCCAGGACGGCTGCCCCGGCCTGATGGAGGCGCTCCGGCAGAGCTCCGGCTGTCTCTTCACCAACCACATCCTCTCGAGCCTGGGCCGGGTGGGCCTGAGCCTCGTCGTCGGGCTGCCGCTCGGCATCGCCCTCGGCGTGCTCGCCGGGATGAATCGCCGTCTCGGCAACGCCCTCGAGCCCGTCGGCGTGTTCGCGAACGCCATCTCCGGCATCGCCTGGGTCCCCCTCGCCATCGTCTGGTTCGGGGTCGGCTGGCTCACGACGCTCTTCATCCTGCTCAACACGGTCTTCTGGCTCGTCTTCTTCAACACGCTGATGGGCGTGCGCGGCGTGCCCCGCGTCTACGAGAACGGTGTGCTCACGCTCGGGGCGAAGCGGCGGAAGGTCATCACCCACGTGTACATCCCTGGAGCGCTGCCGAGCATCGTGACGGGCATCCGCATGAGCATGGGCTTCGGCTGGCGGGCTCTCATCGCGGCGGAGATGATCGGCGGTGACCGGGGCCTCGGCTTCATGCTCTTCGTCGCGGCGCAGGAGTACAAGACCGAGGAGGTGTTCCTCGGCGTGCTGGTGATCGCCGTCATCTGGATGCTCACCGACCGCGCCTGTCTCGTGCCCCTCGAGCGATGGACCATCGAGCGCTGGGGACTCGTCTGGAGGCCGTCGTAGGAAGGCCGCGCGCGCGGCCCATCGGTATGTCGCTGGTCAATGAAAATGTCATCCCTTACTGCTACGTGAAAATGTCATCCCCTGCGCGCGAAGCGTCTTGCGGAGGACGTGAAGCCGGATGGATCGGCGCCACGGGTGATCACGCGCGGGACGACGAGGTGGGGTGTGGCGGGGTGCGCGCGGCGGTACGGCACCGGATTTCGGGGGGTACTCAGGGAAGGGGGCCGGGTGCGATCGTCGCTCCTGAGCCAATTGTGCGGGCGCGGCTGTCGCGGGCGCGCCGTTGCCGCGGCGATCGGCGCTCGGCGCCCGGCGCGGCACGAGGCTGAAGGCGGCGCTGGGCGGGGCCTGGGCCGCGAGCACGACGTCGTGGTAGATCGCGAGCAGGCGCCCGTCGAGGAGTTCGCGCAGCTCCACGCGGCAGCCGGCGTAGGAGCGGCCGCGCGGGCCAGGGGGGATTTGCAACCAACGCGGACCGAGGCGGGCGGTGTTGTCGCGGGCGACCACCACCGAGTAGCGACAGCTGAGGAGCCGGTCGAGGTCGCGCGGCGGCCGCCGCCAGACGGCGCCCGGGTCGGCGGCCGGGCGCGCGAAGCGCCGGTTGTAGTCGGCGATGAACTCCGGCAGGAAGCGCGCGGCGGCCTCGAGGGTGGTGAGGCCGCGGAGGCGGAGTTCACTGGTCAGGCGGTCCTGCAGCGTGGCCCAGAGCCGTTCGATGCGGCCCTTGGCCTGCGGCGAGTGGGCGGCGATGTACGCGACGCCCAGGTCCTGGAGCATGCGGCCGAAATGCGTAGGGTGCTGAGCGCCTTGCAATTCTTCGTCGAGGGTCCAGTGGCGATCGTTGCGCACGAAGACGTTGAGGCGATCGCCGTAGACGGCCAGCGGCAGGCCGTGGGTGGCGAAGAGTTGGCGGAACAGGGTGGCGTAGCCGTGGAGATCCTCGGTGGGACGGAAGCCGAGCGCCAGGATCGCGCCGGTGGCGTCATCGATCGCGCCGAGCAGCGTGAGGCGAGGACCGCGGGCTTCGAGCCAGGCGCAGGGACTGCCGTCGACTTGGATCAGCGCGCCGCTGGCGGCCTCACGCTGGCGACGGCGGCGGTGGCGCGGGGCCTGGCGGGGGCGCTTCGCTGGACGCCCGAGGCCCAGCCGGACGCGCCGCACCGACTCACGGCAGACGTCGAGGGCGTGGACCTCGCGAAGCTTTTCGGTCAGGTGCACGTCGTTAAAGCCTGCGTAGGTGGTGGTCATGAGCTCGGCAATCTTGGCGCAGAGCTTTGCCGGCACGCGGCGCGGCGAGGGTTGACCCCGGCCCCGATGGCGCAGCGCTGGGGCCCCGCCGGTCTCGAAGCGGCGCTTGAGGCGCTGGAACTGCCGGATGGTCAAATGCAGGGCGGTGGCGCCTTGGCGATTCGTAATGCGCCCCGAGAGCGCGGCCTTGACCAAGCCGGCCCGGGGCAGTTCCTTCTTGCTCATCGTGAAAGTCTCCATAGGGGGATGACACTTTCACGGAGCAGTTACCCCATGACATTTTCATGTAGCACCGGCACGCGCGGCCCATCGGTATTGACAAGGGCCGTCCATTGACTGTAGGGTGCGCCCGCACTCGCGTGCGAACCGTCCGGCCCTCGAAGGAACCTATGCTCTGGCACCTGGGGGACTGAAGGCGATGGCGCTGCTCACCCTGCACGGGCTGCACCTGAGCTTCGGCGGCGTGGCGGCCCTGGCCGGCGTGAGCCTCCAGGTCGACGCCCACGACTTCTTCGCCATCATCGGCCCGAACGGCGCGGGCAAGACCAGCATCTTCAACTGCATCAGCGGCATCTACGCGCCGAGCCGCGGGCGCATCGTCTTCGACGAGAAGGACATCACGGCCCTCAAGCCGCACCAGCGGGCGCAGCTCCGCATCGCGCGCACCTTCCAGAACATCGCCCTCTTCAAGGGCATGACCGTCCTCGACAACGTGAAGATCGGCCGTCACATCCACCTGCGCTCGGGGGTCCTCGCCTGCGGCCTCTACTACGGCCGCGCGGCCCGTGAAGAGCGGGCCCACCGGGTCACGATCGAGCGCGAGATCATCGACCTCCTGGAGCTGCAGGACATCCGGCACAAGATCGTCGGCACCCTGCCCTACGGGCTGCAGAAGCGCGTCGAGCTGGCGCGGGCGCTGGCCCTCGACCCGGTCCTGCTCCTCCTCGACGAGCCCACCGCGGGCATGAACGCCGAGGAGACCGAGGACATGGTGCGCTTCATCCGCTACGTCAAGCAGGTGAAGCGTCTCACCGTGGTGATGATCGAGCACGACATGGGCGTCGTGATGGACATCTCCGATCGCGTCGCCGTGCTCGACTTCGGGCAGAAGATCGCCGAAGGCGCGCCCGCCCAGGTGCAGCACGACCCGGTCGTGATCAAGGCCTACCTGGGCGAGGACTTCCAGGTGGCGTGAGGTGGCCGGCGTGGACCACGACACGTTCCCGCGACTGCTCGCCGCGCAGGCGCGGCGGCTCGGCCGGCGCAGGGTCGCGCTGCGCGAGAAGAAGTACGGCATCTGGCAGGAGGTGACGTGGGAGGAGTACGCCGAGCGCGTGCGCGCGGTGTGCCTCGGCTTGGCCGCGCTCGGGCTCCAGCGCGGGGACCGGGTGGCGGTGATCTCCGGCAACCGTCCGGCCTGGCCGTACGTCGAGCTGGCGGCCCACGCGCTCGGCGCCATCCCCCTGGGAATCTTCGTGGACGCCCTGCCGGAGCAGGTGCGGGCCGTCCTCGACCACAGCGAGGCGCGCGTCGTGCTGGTCGAGGATCAGGAGCAGGCCGACAAGGTGCTCGGCGTGCGCGGCGCCGTCCCGTGCCTCGAGTGGATCATCGTGGACGACATGCGGGGGCTCGAGACGTACCGGGACCCGATGCTCGTCAGCCTCGAGGCGGTGGCGGCGCGCGGACGCGAGGCGGACGCGCGCGCGCCGGAGCGTTACGAGACCCTGCTCGCGCAGGGGGGGCCGAGCGACGTGGCCCTGCTCGCGTACACCTCGGGCACCACCGGGGTGGCCAAGGCCGCCATGCTCAGCCACCACAACCTCCTCGCCATGGCGGCGGGTGTCGCGCAGGTCGATCCCGTCCGCGAGGGCGACCAGATCGTCTCGTTCCTGCCGTTCGCGTGGGTGGGCGAGCAGCTCATCAGCGTCGCGATCGCCCTGCACGTGGGCGCCACCGTGAACTTCCCCGAAGAGCCCGAGACGATGCGCGAGGACCTGCGGGAGATCGGGCCCCACGTGATGATCGCGCCGCCGCGGTTCTGGGAGGCGATGTGCTCGGAGTTCCAGGTGAAGATCGCCGACGCCGGACGGCTCAAGCGCCTGGCGACGCGGGTCGCCCTGGCCCTCGGCGAGCGCGGGCGCGCGCTGCGCGGGCTCGCCCATCTCCTCGCGTTCCGGACCATGCTCGACAAGTTCGGTCTCGCGCGCGTCCGCTACGCCTATACGGGCGGGGCCCCGCTCGGCCCGGAGATCTTTCGGTTCTTCCGCGCCATCGGCCTCAACCTCAAGCAGGTGTACGGCCAGACGGAGACGGCCGGCATCTGCGTGCTGCACCCGGACGGCGAGGTGCGGGCGGAGACGGTGGGGAAGCCCGCGCCCGGCACGCGCATCCGCGTCTCGGAGGCCGGCGAGATCCTGGTCTCCGGCGAGAGCGTGTTCCTCGGTTACTACAAGAACCCGGACGCCACCCGGACGGTCCTCGACGACGGGTGGCTGCACACGGGCGACGCCGGCGTGCTCGACGAGCACGGCCACCTGATCATGATCGACCGGCTCCAGGACGTCCTCCGCCTCGCCGACGGCTCGCGGTTTTCGGCCGCCCTCATCGAGAACAAGCTGAAGTTCAGCCCCTACGTCCGGGAGGCGGTGGTGATCGGCGAGGCCCGGCCGTACGTCGTCGCGCTGATCCAGATCGACATGGGCAACGTGGGGAGCTGGGCCGAGGCCAACCGGCTGCCCTTCACCACCTTCAAGGACCTCTCGCACAAGGCCGAGGTGGTCGCCTTGATCGAGGAGGCGGTCGCCCGCGTGAACCAGGAGCTGCCCGCGGCCGCCCGCATCCGGGTGTTCGGGCTGTTCGACAAGGAGCTGGACGCCGACGACGGCGAGCTCACGCGCACCCAGAAGGTCCGGCGCGCGACGATCCAGGAAAAGTACGGGGACATGATCGCGGGCCTCTACCGATGACCGAGCAGCTCGTGTTCATGCTCCAGCTCGTCATCAGCGGCATCGCGGTCGGCGGCGTGTACTCGCTCATGGCCCTGGGCTTCGTCCTCATCTACAAGGCCTCGAGCGTGGTCAACTTCGGGCCGGGCGAGCTGGTGCTCTTCGGCGCGTACGTCGCGTGGGCGACGATTCTCCAGATGCGGCTCCCGCTGGTCCTGGCCCTGCCCCTCACCCTCGGCGTCGCCATCCTCCTCGGGCTCGTCATCGAGCGGGGCGTGCTCCGGCCGCTCATCGGCGAGCCGCTCATCTCGGTGATCATGGTGACCTTCGGGTTCGCGAGCGTCATCCGCGGGTTCCTCAACATGACGTGGGGCAGCGACACGCGCCCGTTCCCCGTGCTGTTCTCCCAGGAGCCGTTCCGCGTCGGGCCGGTGCCGGTGTCGCCGGTGCACCTGTGGAGCTTCGTGGGCGTCATGCTGCTGCTCGGGGCCTTCTCGCTGTTCTTCCGGTTCTCGCTGACGGGGATGGCGATGCGGGCGACCGCCGACAACCAGCAGGTGGCGCAGTCGCTCGGCGTGAGCGTGAAATGGATCTTCGCGCTGTCGTGGTGCATCGCCACCTGCGTGTCGACGCTCGCGGGGATCATCCTCGGCAGCGTCCGCGGCGGCGTAGACTTCTCGCTCGCCGAGCTCGGCCTGAAGGTGTTCCCGGTGGTCATCCTCGGCGGCCTGGACAGCGTGGCGGGCGCGATCATCGGCGGGGTGCTGATCGGGGTGCTCGAGAACCTCGCGGGCGGCTACCTGGACCCGCTCCTGGGCGGCGGGGTCAAGGAGGTGGCGCCCTTCGTGGTGCTCGTGGTCATCCTCATGCTGCGGCCCTACGGCTTCTTCGGCAAGGTCGAGATCGTGCGGGTCTGATGGGAGCCGCGGCGTGAGGTGCGGGGGCTTCCGGGTCAGCTATCGGAGCGACGAGCGGATCTTCGACACCCCGGTGCCGATCGTCGCGCTCGTGCTCTTCCTCGGCGCGCTGGCGCTGGTGCCGCGGTTCGCCACGACGTACTGGCTCGACGTGCTCAACCGGATCGGCATCGCCGTCATCGGGGCGCTGGGCCTGAACATCCTCGTGGGGTTCACGGGGCAGATCTCGATCGGCCACGCCGCGTTCCTCGCCGTCGGGGCCTACGCCACGGCGATCCTCGAGGTCAACGCGGGCCTGCCGTTCTACCTGGCCATCCCCCTGGCGGCGCTGCTGACGGCGGCGTTCGGCCTCGTCTTCGGCATCCCCTCCCTGCGTCTCAGGGGCCTCTACCTGGCCATCGCCACGCTCGCGGCGCACTTCATCACCACCTTCGGGATCATCCACTGGGAGAGCATGACCAAGGGCGTGCTCGGGTTCATGGTGCCGCCGGCCACCGTCTTCGGGCTGCCGCTCGACTCGGACGCCCGCATCTTCTACCTGATCTTCGCGCTCACGGTCCCGGCGGTCCTCGTCACGAAGAACCTCTTCCGCACGAAGGTGGGCCGCGCGTTCATCGCGATCCGCGACCGCGACGTCGCCGCCAGCGTGATGGGCGTGAGCCTCTACCGCTACAAGCTCCTCGCCTTCGTGATCAGCTCGTTCTACGCGGGGGTGGCCGGCGGGCTGATGGCCCACCACTCCCGCATCCTGTTCCCCGACGCGTTCACGCTGCTCGTGGCCATCGACTACCTCGCGATGATCATCATCGGGGGCATGGGCAGCATCCTCGGATCGATCTTCGGGGCGGTGTTCATGACCCTGCTGCCGGAGGTCCTGAAGCTGACCGCGACGTCGCTGACCGGCGTGTACCCGCAGGCGTTCGGCCTCATCGCCTCGGCCCGCGACATCGTCTTCGGCCTGGCCGTCATCTTCTTCCTCACGTACGAGCCGCAGGGTCTGGCGCGCATCTGGGTGCGGATGCGCAGCTACTGGACGCTGTGGCCGTACTCCTACTGACAAGGAGGTCGCTATGAGTCGCGTGCATCGCCCGCTCGTCGGATTCGTCCTGTTCGGTCTGCTCGTCCTCGGCCTCGGCGCGGCGCCGGCCGACGCCCAGACCGCGATCAAGCTCGGCAACCTGGTCGACCTCACCGGGCCGACCTCGGATCAGGGCAAGGACATCGCCCAGGGCCGCATCGACGCCGTGCAGTACCTCAACGAGCGCGGCGGCATCAACGGCCGGAAGATCGAGCTGGTGAGCGTCGAGTACGGCTTCCAGCCGCCACGGGCGGTGGCGGCCTACAAGAGGTTCATCGAGGAGGACCGGGTCCTCCTCGTCCTCGGCTACGGGACGCCGGACACCGAGGCGCTGCGCCCCTTCATCACGAAGGACAAGATTCCGTACCTGTCCGGCTCGTACTCCGGGCACCTGACGGATCCGCGGCAGACGCCGTACAACTTTCCCGGCGGCATCGATTACACGAGCCAGATCCGCATCTTCCTCAACTACGTGAGGGAGACCTGGAAGGACACGAGCCGCAAGCCGCGCGTGGCCTTCATCTACGCCGACAACGCCTACGGGCGGGCGCCGATCGAGTCCGGACGCAAGTACGCGCCGGAAGTCGGCGTGGACCTGGTGGACGAGGAAGTCATCCCCACCGTCCTCACCGACGCGACCTCCCAGCTCCTGACCATGCAGAAGAAGGACCCTGACTTCGCCTACATCAACACCAACACCCAGTGGGTCCCGGTGGTGCTGAAGGACTCCTACAAGCTCGGGCTCCGGACCAAGTACGTCGTCAACAACTACGGCCTCGACGAGCGCACGCCCAAGCTGGCGGGGGACGCGGCCGAGGGCGTGATCGGGATCCAGGACGTCGCCTACTGGGGCGACAACGTGCCCGGCATGAAGATCCTGATGGAGTTCCACGCGAAGCATCACGGCGGCGACGTCCACGCCTCGCCCTACATGCGCGGGTGGCTGTGGGTGATCGTGGCGGCCGAGGCGATCAAGCGCGCGGGGCCGAATCCGACCGGCGAGACGATCAAGAACGCGCTCGAGACCCTGAAGGAGTTCGACACGTGGGGCCTCACCCCCCCGTTCACCTACACGAGCGAGGACCATCGGCCGACCAACCGGGCGCGCCTCGTGCAGATCAAGGGCGGCAAGGTGGTGCCGATGCACGAGGTCACCGTGGCTCGCGACATGAAGTGGATCGGCAAGTGACCCGGACGGCGGGATGCTCCGGCTGAACAACATCCAGGTCATCTATAGCGACGTCATCCTCGTCCTCAAGGGGCTGTCGCTGGAGGTCCCCGACGGGCAGATCGTCGCCCTGCTCGGCGCGAACGGCGCGGGCAAGACGACCACGCTCAAGGCGATCTCGGGCCTGCTCAAGACCGAGAATGGCCGCGTGACGGATGGCGGCATCGAGTTCATGGGGCGGCGGATCGACGGCCTCGATCCCGAGGAGATCTGCCGCCGCGGCATCGTGCAGGTGATGGAAGGGCGCAAGGTCCTCGAGTCCCTCACCGTGGAGGAGAACCTCCGGATCGGGGCGTACACGCGACGCGATCCCGACGGTGTGCGTCGCGACATGCAGACGATCTACGACTACTTTCCCCGCCTCGTGGAGCGACGCGCGCAGCTCGCGGGGTATCTGTCCGGCGGCGAGCAGCAGATGCTGGTGATCGGGCGAGCGCTCATGGCCAACCCCAGGCTCCTGCTGCTCGACGAGCCCTCGCTCGGACTCGCGCCGCTGCTGGTGCACGAGATCTTCGAGATCATCCAGAAGATCAACTCGGAGCGGGCAACGACGATCCTGCTCGTGGAGCAGAACGCCCAGATCGCCCTCGGCATCGCCCACACCGGCTACATCATGGAGAACGGCCGGATCGTCTTCGACGGTCCGGCCGCCAAGCTACGGGGCAACGACGACGTCCGCGAGTTCTACCTGGGCCTCGGCGAGGCCGGCCGCCGGAAGAGCTTCAAGGAGATCAAGTTCTACAAGCGCCGCAAGCGCTGGGTGTTCTGATATCGTTCCGGCGAGGAAGCTGACGCGCTGGAGCGAGCACCCGACTGTTCGCTTCCTGGCGCTGGCCTTCGCCCTGCTGGCCGCCTACAACGGCTACCTCTACCTCACGGGCCCGTCGCGGATGACCGATCGCCTCCGCGCCCGCCTGGCCCAGGGGCCGGCGACCGTCAACGTCCTCGTCACGGCCAAATTCCCGCCCGAGGAGTTTCACATCCGCCTCCTCCAGCAGGTGGGGAACATGCGGGGCGTGGAGGGCAGCACCGCGAAGCTCTACACCGTCAGCCCCGCCAACGTCCGCTACATCTCCCGGCACTACTGGATTCGCGGAATCGACCTCGCGCCCGACGACGGGCGGAAGTGAGCAATCGGGAGCGTCGCCGGTCACGGCGATGCTCGCGGCGTTGGAAGGAGAGCAGGCGATGCGCTTGCAAGGACGGGTTACAGCGATCACGGGGGGCGCGCTCGGGATCGGCCGCGCCACCGCGCTTCTGTTCGCCGCCGAAGGCGCGGCGGTGGCGATCGGTGACGTCGACGTGGCCGGCGCCGAGGCCGTCGCGAAAGACATCGCCGGGCGCGGCGGCCGGGCGATCGCCGTCGGCGTGGACGTCGGTGACGCGGATCAGGTGCAGGCGTTCGTGGACCGAGTCGTGACGGAGTTCGGGCGCCTCGACGTGATGTTCGCGAACGCGGGCATCGCGTACTCGGCGCCGTTCCTCGAGCATCCCGAGGCGCAGTGGCATCGCGTGCTGCGCGTCAACCTCACCGGCGTCTTCCTGTGCTGCCAGACGGCCGCGCGTCAGATGGTCAAGCAGGGCGGCGGTCGCATCATCACGACCGCGTCGATCAACGGCCTTCGCGGCGTGGAGAACCTCGTCGGGTACAACGCGGCGAAGGCCGGCGTGATCGAGCTGACCAAGACGATGGCCGTGGAGTTGGCGGAGCATCGCATCGCGGTGAACGCGATCGCGCCGGCGCAGATCGACACGCGGCTCACGCGCGGCTTGCCCGAAGAGGCGCGGCGGCGACGCGTCGCGCGGATCCCGATGGGGCGCTTCGGCGAGGTCGACGAGGTGGCGCGCGCCGCGCTCTTTCTCGCCTCCGACGACGCGAGCTTCATCACCGGCCACACGCTCGCGGTCGACGGCGGCTATCTCGCCGGCGGCCTCTGGTCGCGGAGCGGCTCGAGATAGAGCTCCCGATAGATCTCTGTCCCCTTGACTCGTCACTTATAGTGAACGTTATGGGCTTCCGCCACGATGAAGCGTAGACTCGCGAGCCTCCGGTCTCGACTCCTCCTCTTGGTCCTCGTCGCGGTGCTCCCGGCCTTTGCGCTGACGCTGTATACGGGCCTGGAGCGGCGGCGCGCGGCCGCGGCCGAGGCCCACGAGGAAGCGTTGCGGATCGCCCGGATCGCCGCGACCGAACAAAACGACGTGTTCCAGGGCGCACGCCAGCTGGCCTTCATCCTGGCCCAGGTGCCGGCGGTGAGGACGCTCGACGCCAACGCGTGCCGTCCGCTGCTGGCGGATCTCTTTACCCGATCGCCCGAGTACACGAATATTTCTGTCGCCGCGCCGACCGGCGACGTGGTGTGCAGCGCGGTGCCCTCCACGGAGCCGATCAGCGTTCGGGATCGCGAGTACTTTCAGCGCGCCCTCGCCACCCGCGACCTCGTCGTGAGCGGCTATTTGATCGGACGCATCACCAGGAAGCCGAGCGTCGTCCTCGCGTACCCCGCGGTCGACGGGCGCGGCGCGGTGAAGGCCGTGGTCGTGGTCGCGCTCGATTTGCGGCGGCTCAACCATCTTCTTGCCAACGCGCGGTTGCCCGAAGGGTCCACGCTCCTCGTGATCGACCAGAACGCCGTCATTCTGGCTCGTCACCCACAGGGGGACGAATTGATCGGGACGCGGGTCGCCGACGCACCTCTCGCCACGGCCATTCTGGCCAAGCGCGCGGAGGGCGCGTTCGATACCGTGGGATTGGATGGTGTGCCCCGGCTGTATGGACTCACCCCTCTATCTGCGGCCTCCGAGGCGGGTGAAGCCTATCTCGCGGTCGGCATTCCCCGGTCGGTCGCGTTTGCCGAAGCGAATCGAAGTCTCGCTCGGAATCTCATCGGGCTCGGTCTCGTCTCCGTCGTGAGCCTCGTGGCCGCGCGCGTCGTGGCGGAGCGACTCGTGCTCCGTCGGACGGCGGCGCTGGTGGCGGCCACGAAGCGGCTGGCGGCCGGCGATCTCCAGGCGCGCGCCGGCGTCTCGGACAGCCACAGCGAGCTCGGCCAGCTGGCTCGATCCTTCGACGAGATGGCGGAGGCGCTCGAACAGCGAACGGCGGAGCGTGCGCGGGCCGCGGCCGAACTGGTCAGGAGCGAGAAGATGGCCGCGCTCGGGCGCCTCGCAGCGGGGGTCGCGCATGAGCTCAGGAACCCGCTGGCCGTCA
>DATFVL010000147.1 GCA_035260325.1 Candidatus Methylomirabilota bacterium
CGGCGCCGGTGATGGCGAGGACGACGTCGTCGTAGTCCGCGTCATCGTAGAACCCGGGGATCCACGTCGGGTCCGGCGGGCTGGCATGGGCGAGAGGTGCGAGCACGAGCAGGGCGCCAAGCAGCGGGATCACGATCGACGCCCTGCGCTCCATGGGCCCGGACAATACGCCGGTCGGACGACAGGCGCAACTCGGCCCTCGATCGTCCCCGGCGCGGGCGCCCCGTCGCCTCCACCAGCGTGAAATCGGGCCCGAAAAGCGGCGTGGTATAGTGGGCCCGATGACCCCCCCCATTCCGATCCAGGTGTACGGGATCAATCTCCTGGTGAAGCTGATGGCCGAGGCGCCGGCGGACGTCCGAGTGCACTGCCCGAAGGGGTCGCCGATCCGCTACGGCCAGGTCGTCGCGCGCGGCGACGGCTTCGACGAGGGCGCGAACGCCTTCCGGGACATGCCGGAGCTCAAAGCCGTCGTCGCGTTCGAGGAGTCGCAGGAAGACGTCGAGGGCCACTACTTCTACATTGCGGGCGAGGAGTACCGCGTCATCCGGCTGGACTCGGTCATCCTGTCCTTCCCGCACGAATAGTTCCGCCGTGGCGCGGAGGGGGGTTCTCCAAGCCGCGCTCGAGCGCATCGATCCCGACGAGCTCGTCGAGTTGACGCGGAAGCTCGTCCGCATCCCGAGCGTCGTGAGGCCGGGCGATCCGGCCGCCGGCGAGGCGGCGGTCGCCCGCCGCGTCGAGCAGTGGCTCGCCACGGAAGGCTTCGCGCTCGAGGTCCACGAGGCCGCGCCGGGACGGCCGAACGTCGTCGCCTGGCTCGGCGAGAAGGGCAGCGGGCGATGCCTGCTCCTCGAGGGCCACACCGACGTCGTCACCGAGGGCGACCCGGCGGAGTGGACGCACCCGCCCTTCGCCGCCGAGCTCGCGGACGGGCGCATCTACGGGCGCGGCGCCGCGGACATGAAGGGGGGCCTCGCCGCGGCGATGGTCGCGGCGGCCGCGATCAAGCGGAGCGGCGCCGCGTTCCGCGGCAAGCTCGTCGTCGGCGCGCTCGCGGACGAGGAAGGCGACATGCTCGGCGCCAAGCACTTCTGCGCGACGCCGATCGGCCGCGAGCTCGACGCGGCGATCATCTGCGAGCCGGAGCAGAACGAGCTCTGCCTCGAGCAGCGCGGCGTTGTCTGGGCGCGCGTCGCGATCCACGGCCGGATGGCGCACGGCGCGATGCCCGAGGCGGGCGTGAACCCGATCGTGGCCCTCGGGGCGCTGCTCGACGAGGTCCCGAGGCTCGAGAAGCGCCTGCGGAGGCTCTGCCGCCGGAGCCCGCGCCTCCGTCCGCCGACCGTGACGCCGACGGTCGTCCGGGCGCCCGTCGAGGGCGTGCCCCAGTCGAACGTGATTCCCTCGCAGGCCCACGCCGTCCTCGACGTGCGGCTCACGCCGGGTCCCGACGAGCGGGCGGTGGCGGCGGAGCTCGACGCCGCCTGCGCGGCGGCGATGACGCGCGCGCCCGGCGCGAGGATCGAGTGGCGGACGGTGAACGGCTACCGGCTCGCGACGCGCACCGAGCGGCGTGAGGCCCTCGTCCGCGCCATGGTGAAGGGCGTGCGCCAGGCGACGGGCAAGCCGCCGCGCTTCGGCGGCGTCCCGGGCTCGACCGACGGCACGATCCTCCGGATGACGCTCGGCATCCCGATCGTCACCTGCGGGCCCGGCAACCGGCTGATCCCCCACCAGGTGGACGAGTACGTCGAGGTGGCCGAGCTCGTCGCCGCGGCGCGGATCTACGTCGCGTCGGCGCTGAACTTCCTGAGCTAGTGGCCGAGTATCTCCCGCGCCTCCGCCACGTGGACGCCTTCCCCGTCGAGCACGAAGGGCGGCCGTGCCTGGCGCTCCGCGACCCCGCGGGCTACACCGACGCCATCGTCGTTCTGCCGCAGCCGCTCCTCGAGATCGTGTCGCTCTTCGACGGCGAGCACTCGATCCTCGACATCCAGGCGGCCGTCATGCGGCGTCACGGCGAGCTCCTGCCGCGCGCGCGGCTCGAGGCGATTGCGGACGCGCTCGACGCCCAGGGGTTCCTCGACAGCGCGCGCTTCGCCGAGCGCCGGGCGGCGGTGGACGGCGCGTACCTCGGCGCGCCGAGCCGGCCCGCGTCGCACGCGGGCGGCGCGTACCCCGCGGACCCCGGCGACCTCCGCGTGACCTTCGACGCGTTCTTCGCGCCGCCGGGCGGGCCCGGCCTCGTGGACGGGCAGGCCGGCGGCGCCGAGCGCGTGCGCGCCGTCATCGCGCCCCACATCGACTTCCACCGGGGCGGGCCGGCGTACGCGTGGGCGTACCGCGACGTCGCCGAGCGCTCGGACGCCGACCTCTTCGTCGTCTTCGGCACGTGCCACGCCGGGATGGAGCATCCGTTCGCGCTCACGCGGAAGGACTACGACACGCCGCTCGGCAAGGCACCGGTGGCGCGCGACTTCGTGGAGGCGCTGGCCGCGCGGGCGCGCCAGGACTGCTTCGCCTCGGAGCTCGCCCATCGCGCCGAGCACTCGATCGAGTTCCAGGCGGTGTTCCTGCGCTACCTCTACGCGGGCCGCCGCGACATCGAGATCGTCCCGGTGCTGGCGAGCTTCGCTCACGAGGCGCTCGCGCGCGGGGTCGGGCCCGAGGACGACCCGCGCGTCGCGCGCTTCCTCGACGCCCTCGGCGAGACGGTCGCGGCGAGCGGCCGGCGCGTCGCCCTCGTGGCCGGCGCCGACCTCGCCCACATGGGCCCGCGCTTCGGCGACCCGGAGCCCGTGTCGCCGGAGGACCTCGAGCGGATCGGCAGCGAGGACCGGGAGATGCTCGCCACGGTGGAGGCGGCGGACGCGCGGGCGTTCTTCGAGTCGGTCGCGCGTGACGGCGACCGCCGGCGGATCTGCGGGCTCTCGCCGATCTACGCGCTGCTCCGGGCTCTCGGCGGCTCTCCAGGGACGCTGCGCCGCTACGCGCAGTGGCCCGACCCGCAGGGCGTCGTGACTTTCGCGAGCGTGGTGTTCTGACGGCGGCCATGGCCACGCCCGAGCCCGGCTGGTCGCTGCCCAAGCTCCGGATCGACGTGGACGGCGACTGGTACGACGACGGCGTGCAGATCACGCACGCGGGGATCCTGGCGAACCTGCGCGCGGGTCTCCGGCGCGACCCCACGGGATACTTCATCCAGACGCGCGTCAGGATCCCCGTGGAGGTCGCCGACGCGCCCTTCGTCGTCACGCGCTTCGAGCGGCGCGGCGACGGGTTCGTCGTCCTCCTGAACGACGATAGCGAGGAAGCGGTGGACCCTGCGACGCTCAGGGTCGGCGCGGGCGACGTCCCGTATTGCGCGGTGAAGGGCGGCCGGTTCGAGGCGCGGTTCAGCCGGGCGGCCGCCCATCAGCTCTGGGGGCTCGCCGAGCACGACGAGCGCAGCGCGCGGAGCGTCCTGCGGCTGGGCGGCCGCGAATACTCGCTCAGGAGGAGCCTGTGAAGCGAGCGCTCGCCGTGGCGGGCGTGCTCCTCGTCGCGGGCGTCGCGGCGGCGACCTGGTGGATGGCCGGCGCCCAGGAGGTCACGGTGGACTCGATCGGCGACCAGGTCCAGACGCTGGCGCGCGGCCGGCTCCCGGTCTTCGCCGAGAAGGGCGAGCTCGGACGCCTCTACGCCTTCGCCGCCGAGCACCGGAACACGCTCGAGTGGATGCCGTGCACCTGCGGCTGCGGCAGCCTCGGCCACGGCTCGAACCGGTCCTGCTACGTGAAGGCCGAGACGGAGAGCCGCGTCACGTTCACGAGCCACGCGGCGACCTGAACGCTCTGCCTGGACATCACGCGTGACGTGATGCGCTTGAAGGCCGAGGGCAAGCCGCTCGCCGAGATCCGCGCGGCCATCGACGCGAAGTATCTGCGGTTCGGCCCGCCGACGCCGACGCCGCGGCCGAAGTCGTAGTATCCTCGCCGCCATGAAGGTCGCGGCCGTCCTCATGGAGATCTTGAAGTCCGCCGGCGTCCGCCACCTCTTCGGCAACCCGGGCACGACGGAGCTGCCGTTCCTCGACGCGCTGCCGGACTCGGGCCTCGAGTACGTGCTGGCGCTCCAGGAGGCGGCCGCCGTGGCGGCCGCCGACGGGTACGCCCAGGCCTCGGGGACGCTCGGCGTCGTCAACGTCCACGTGGCGCCCGGCCTCGGGAACAGCATCTCGATCCTCCACAACGCCGCGCGGGCCAAGAGCCCGCTCGTCCTCACCGCCGGCCAGCAGGACACGCGCTTTCTCATGCACCAGCCGATCCTCGCCGCGGACCTCGTGCGCATGGCCGAGCCGTTCGCGAAGTGGGCCTACGAGGTTCGCCGCCCGGAGGAGGCGCCCGTCGCGCTGCGCCGCGCCCTCAAGGTGGCGCTGACGCCGCCGACGGGGCCCGTCTTCCTCTCGCTGCCGATGGACCTGACGGGCGCGGTCGTCGAGGACGCGGGCGCGGGGCCGCCCGAGGTCGCGACCCGCGCGCGCCCGGAGGCCGGCGCGGTGCGCCGCGCTGCGGAGCTGCTCGCCGCGGCGAAGGCGCCGCTCGTGATCGCGGGCGACGGCGTGGCGCGCGCGGGCGCCGTCGCCGAGCTCGTGGCGCTCGCCGAGCTCCTCGGCGCGCGCGTCCACGGCGAGCCCGTCTACCGGCGGATCAGCTTCCCGGGCAACCACGGGCTCTGGCGCGGAGGACTGTTCCCGTCGCCCGCGGGGGTCGCGAAGGCGCTTGCCGAGGCCGACGCCGTGCTGATCGTCGGCGCGAGCGTCTTCACGTGGTTCCTCCACACCGAGGGCATGCCGTTTCGCCGCGGACTCACGGTCGTGCAGGTGGACGACGACGCGTGGGAGATCGGACGCAGCTATCCCGTCACGCTCGGCATCGTCGCCGACCCGCGCGAGACGCTGCGCGAGCTCGCTCAGGCGCTCGTCCCGCTCCTCGACGAGGCCGCGCGCAAGGCGGCGGCGGAGCGCGGCGCGAAGCTCCGGACGGCCCGGGGCGAGCTGACGGCGCGCGCGACGGCGGCCGGGGAAGCGGAGGCCCAGCGGACGCCGATCGGCCAGGCGTACCTCATGCACACGCTGGCCTCGCTCCTGCCCCCGGACGCGATCGTCGTGGACGAGTCGGCGACGTCGCTCCCGTTCGTGCTGCGCTACATGCCGTTCGCCACGCCGGGCTCCTTCTACGGGTCGAAGACGGGCACGCTCGGGTGGGGGATGGGGGCGGCGCTCGGCGTCCAGCTCGCCGCGCCGGGGCGCAAGGTCGTCGCCACCATCGGCGACGGCTCGGTCATGTACTCGCCGCAGGCCCTCTGGACGGCCGCGCACTACCGGCTGCCGATCACGTACGTCGTGCCGAATAACTCGTCCTACGCGATCCTCAAGTCGGGGATGCTGAGCCTCGACCTCGAGTCGGCCAAGCGCGGGATCTACCCGGGAATGGATCTGGTGGATCCCGAGATCGACTACGTCGCCCTCGCCCGCTCGCTCGGCGTGCGGGCCGAGAGCGTGGAGAAGCCCGGCGAGCTGCGCGACGTGCTGGCCGCCTGCCTCGCCCATCCCGGGCCCTCGCTCGTCGCGGTCGCGATCGACCGCGGCTTCAAGGCGATGTTGTGATGGCAGGGATTTGATGATCCGCACCGGGGGCGAATGGGTCGTCGAGGCGCTCGCCGCCGAGGGCGTGCGCCACGTGTTCGGGATCCCCGGCGTCCACAACCTCGCGATCTACGACGCGCTCCTGCGGCAGTCGAGGATCACCCACGTGCTCGCGCGTCACGAGGCGGGCGCGGCCTTCATGGCGGACGGCTACGCCCGCGCCTCGGGGACCCCGGGCGTGGTGGTTGTCACGACCGGCCCCGGCGCGACGAACACGCTCACGCCGCTCGTCGAGTCGTACGCTGGCTCGATGCCTGTCCTCGTGGTGATGTCGGACGTCGCCTCCCACCTGGTCGGCCGCGAGCTCGGCGCGTTGCACGAGGTGCCGAACCAGATCGACTGCTTCCGCCCCGTCACGCGCTGGGCGGAGACGCTGACCGAGGCGACGGCGATCCCCACGGCGCTCCACGGCGCCTTCGACCTTCTCCGGACGGGCCGGCCGGGGCCGATCGCGCTGTCGATCCCGAACGACTTCCTGACGGCCCACGTCGAGGCGAGCGACCGCCCCGGTGGTCACGGCCGTCGGCCGCCCTGCCACGTGAGCGAGATCCAGGAGGCGGCCCGGCTCCTGCGCGACGCCTCCCGACCCCTGATCATCGCGGGCGGGGGAGTGATCGCGGCGGATGCCGCGCACGAGCTCCAGGCGCTCGCGCGGCGGCTCGATTCACCGGTCCTCACCACCGTGATGGGGCGCGGCGCCATCAGCGAGCGCGATCCCCTCTGGCACGCGGTGCTGCCGAACCGCCACGCCAGCGAGGCGGTGATCAAGGCGGCCGACGTCGTGCTGGCCGTCGGCTGCCGCTTCGCCCATCGCTCGACGCAGGGGCTTCTCCTGAACCTCGTGTTCGATCCGGCGCAGACGCTGATCCACCTGGACCTCGACCCGACCGTGATCGGCGCGCTCTTCAAGCCGCAGCTCCCGATCGTGGGCGACGCGAGGGACGGCCTCCTGCGGCTCGGCGAGGCGCTCGGTCCCGGCAGGACCGCGAGCAGTTGGGATCACCGTTGGCGTAGCGGGCTCAGTGGGGCGGCGAGCCCGCGGTACACGGCCGAGATCGCGCGGCTCATCGAGATACTCCGCCGGGCGCTGCCGGACGACGCGATCGTCGTCAACGACCAGACCGGGATCAACTACTGGATGGAGTGGCGCTTCCCGGTGCTCGCGCCGCGGACGTTCCTCTACCCCGTCGGGTCGGCGACGCTCGGCTACGGTGTGCCCGCCGCCATCGGCGCCAAGATCGCGCGCCCCGACCGTGCCGTCCTCTGCGTGGTCGGCGACGGCGGGTTCATGTACTCGGTGAACGAGCTGGCGACGGCGGTGAAGTACCGGCTGCCCGTCGTGTTCCTCGTCATGAACGACGGCCGCTACGGCGCGATCAAGTGGCTCCAGGAGACGCTCTTCCACGGGCGCTGGGGCGAGGCCGACCTGGCGAACCCGGACTTCCCGGCGCTCGCCCAGGCGTTCGG
>DATFVL010000148.1 GCA_035260325.1 Candidatus Methylomirabilota bacterium
GGCGAGCTTGTCGCGGGGATGGGCCTGGCCGAGGGGAAGCGCCAGATACGCGAGCAAAGCCTGGGCTTTCTTCGTCGGCAGGGCGACGGCGCCACCGGGGTCGAGCCTGGCCTGAAAGCCGCCGAGGAGGGTGAGGCCGAGTCGCGCCATGTCACCTCCGAGGGAGCCCACCCTATCACTTTTGACGCCACTTTTAACGCTGGCCTCGACGGATTCATAACGCTCGGCGGCGTACAACGGGCGCTGGAGGAGAAACCCGATGAAAGCTCACGAGTCCGGACGCCGGGATCGAATCGTGCTCGCAGGGATCGCCTCCCTTCTTCTGCTCCTCTGGAATGGGCCGGGCGCTGCACAGCCGAAGGATCCGGCCGCTCAGCCACAGGGTCTCGGAGTCCAGGAGCATCAGGTCGGAGGCGTCGACGTGGTCTTGCTCGAGGTGCGGCGCACCGCCGGCGACGTCCTGACGGTCAAGTGGCAGTATCGCAACACCACGAACGAGCGAAAGCGGCTGACGGACGAGCGGACCGGCTGGATCGATCCGTATCGGCTCGCGGTGGACGCGTACGTGCTGGACGACCGGAACAGGACGAAATATCCGGTCGCGCAGGACGACCAGCGGAACCCGATCGCCGCGCGGCACGGCGGCCAGAACGAGTATGTCTTCGTGGGGCCGAAGCAGACGCTCTCGACGTGGGCAAAGTTCGCGGCGCCGCCGGCCGGCGTCGAACGGGTCACCATTCAAATCCCGGGCGCCGGCCTCTTCGAGAACGTTCCCATCGGCAGGTAGACACGGGCCGCATCGATGGACCCCACGGAGAAGGGCATGACGTTCATCGTCAGGATCACGGACGCCGGCGCGGGCGGGCTCCGCGGCGTCGTCGAGCGGGTCCGGACGGGACGCAAGGAGCAGGTCCACACGGTCGAGGACATCGGTCGCGTCATCGCGGCGATGGCCCTCGGGAAGGAGGAGACGATGTCACTCAGAGGCAAGCACGCACTGGTCACGGGAGGGTCGCGCGGGATCGGCCGCGGCATCGCCCTGAAGCTCGCCGAGTCCGGGGCGAAGGTGGCCGTCCATTACTATGTCAACGAGGGCGCCGCCCAGGAGACCCTCCAGCGGGTGCGCAAGCACGGCGCCGACGGGTTCCTCGTGCAGGCCGACGTCTCGCGCCCGGACGACGTCAAGCGGATGTTCGGCGAGGTCCGGCAGCGCTTCGGGACGCTCGACGTCTTCGTCGCCAACGCGCGGCCGGAGGCGGCGAAGTTCTACCAGACGCCGATGGAGATCACGCTCGAGGCCTGGGACCACGCGATGGACTCGCAGGCCAAGGCGTTCCTGGTCGGCGTGCGCGAGGCGGTGCCGATGATGGGCGCGGGCGGGCGCATCCTGGCGATCACCTACGCGCCCGGCGGCCAGAAGGGCACGTGGCAGCCCTGGGTTGCGATGGGCTCGGCGAAGGCCGCGCTCGAGTCGCTCGTGCGCTACTTCGCGGTGACCCTCGCGCCGCGCGGGATCACCGTCAACTCGGTGAGCCCCGGCCTCACGGACGACAGCGTGCTGCAGAGCTTCGGCGACGCCGCAGTGGACGTCGCGCGCAAGTGGCACGGGAGCGGCTTCACGCCGATGGGGCGGATGGGGACGCCGGCGGACATCGGCAACGTCGTCGCGCTGCTCTGCTCGCCCGACGCGGGGTGGATCACGGGCCAGCTCATCTACGCCGACGGCGGCGCCTCGCTGGTGGACACGCTGCTGCCGCTCGAGATCCAGCGGGGATGACCGGGCGCCCAGCACGCTCACGATGAGGCGGGATTCTTCGCAGCCGCTAGGCGGAGGGGGCGACGACGCGGGCTCAGCGCTCCTTCACGAGGACGACGAGGACGCGGGCGGGCTGCCTCGTCTCGTTCAGCGACTGGTGCACGGTGCCCTTGGCGGCGTACTCGATCTCGCCGGGCCTCACCACGCGCCGGCCCCGGCCCTGTGTCACGACGGTGAACGCGCCCTCGAGGACGTAGGCGAACTCGTTCGCGACGGCCGCGTGCTCCTCACCGCGGAATCCGGGCGGGAAGACGAGCTCGAAGACCGCGACCTGGTCGTTGTCTAGGATCAGCTTCTCGCCGACCGCCTGCGCGCCGCCGTCGGCGCCGACGAGCCCGCCGGCGATGAGGACGGCGACGACCACGAGCGCCAGACCGACCGCGTTGCGCTTGCTCACCCGCGCACCCCCTGTCGTCCCGCGATGTCAGCGCGGCCGCCGCGTGCGCGGCCTAAAAGACGACAGGCGGCGCGGGGCCGCCTGTCGACTGTCCCACCGGGGCGCGGCGCGCGCTAGAGCGACTGGCGCATCGCGGTCCGCGAGGGCATCGGGACGCCGCGCTCGCGGGCGATCTGGTCGAGCTCCTGGGGGAGCGCGAAGCGGACGTCCTCCTCCACCACGTGGACCTCGCGCACCGCGACCCCGTTGCCGCTGAGGGCGGCCACCGTCTCGCTCACCAGCATCTCCGGTGTCGAGGCGCCCGCCGTGACGCCGACGCGCACGGCCCCGGCGAGCCACTCGGGGCGGATGTCGCTCACGTCGTTGATGAGGTAGGCCTGGGTGCCCACGGTCTTCGCGACCTCGACCAGCCGGTTCGCGTTCGAGCTGTTCGCGGCGCCGATGACGAGCAGCACGTCCACGTCGCTCGCGAGCCGCTTGACCGCGGCCTGGCGGTTCTGGGTCGCGTAGCAGATGTCGTCGCGCGAGGGCCCGACGATCTTGGGGAACTTGCGCCGGAGCGCGTCGATCACGTCGCGCGTGTCGTCCACGGAGAGCGTCGTCTGGGTGAGGTACGCGATCTTGCTCGGGTCCGGCGGCCGGAGTTTCTCGACCTCCTCCGCGCTGGCGATCACGTGGATGCGGTCCGGCGCTTCGCCGAGGGTGCCGATCACCTCGTCGTGGTCCTGGTGGCCGATCAGGACGATCGAGTAGTTCTCGCGCCCGTAGCGGATGGCCTCGAGGTGGACCTTGGTCACCAGCGGGCACGTCGCGTCGATGACACGCAGGCCCCGCCGCTCGGCCTCGCGGCGCACCTCCGGCGAGATCCCGTGGGCGCTGAAGATGACGGTCGCGCCGTCGGGCACCTCGTCGAGCTCGTCCACGAAGATCGCGCCCTTCGTGCGGAGCTCCTCGACGACGTGCCGGTTGTGGACGATCTCCTTGCGCACGTAGACGGGCGGGTCGCAGACCGACAGCGCCAGCTCGACGATGTCGATGGCCCGCTCCACGCCGGCGCAGAAGCCGCGCGGCCCCGCCAGCAGGATCTCGGCGATCGCGGATTTCATCCGGCCCCCCTCACCGGAAATAGTACGACATTCCGGCCACGCCCACGTGCGAATCCCAGCCGCGGTTGGGCCGGGCGGTGTTGCCGTTGGAGTTGTGCTCGTAGCGGTAGCCGGCGTAGAGCGTGGTCGAGTCGGTGATGAAGACCGATCCGCCGACGCCGGCCCAGAGGAGGAACGAAAAGTCGGAGGCGATCTCCTTCACCTGGAGGTCGGTCCCGCCGGCCGCCCCCGCGAGCTCCGCGTACGGCACGAAGCGCCCGAGCGCCAAGAAGTGGTAGCGGAAGACCGCCGCGAGGCCCGCCCAGAACGCCGGCTTCGGGTCCGTGTACCGCTGATAGAAGGGCTCGACGCCGATCTCGAGCGCGCCGCGGAGCGGGCCGTCGCCACCGAAGCTCTCGAAGGGCAGGAGCGACGTGCGGACCCCGAGGTTGAAGAGTTCGAGGTTGCTCTGCGTGCGGTGCCGTTCGAGGTTGAACTGTGCGCCGCGGCCGCCCTCGACCGAGAGGACGTAGGTACCCTTCGCGAAGGTCTGCGTGTTGTCGAACGCCGCCGCCGGCGCGGCGAGCGCCCAGAGCGCCAGGACCCCCGCGGCGAGCCCGGTCCACCGGTTCACGGTTCGATGAGCACCTTGAGCGCCTCGCCCTTTGCCATGAGGTCGAGCGCCTGCCTGACGGCCTCGAGCGGCATCCGGTGGGTGATCAGGCCGTCGGGCACCAGCACCCCGGACTCCATGAGGTCCACCGCCCGGCGGATCAGCTCGGGCGTGTGATGGAACGCCCCCAGGAGCGTCAACTCTTCGTAATGCGCCCGGCGCGTGTCCAACGTGATCGACGTGCCGGGCGCACAGCCTCCAAAGAATACCACGCTGCCCCCGCGGCCCGTCGCGTCCACGGCCTCTTCCCACACCTCCGGGTGCCCCGTCGCGTCGATCGCGACCTCGGCGCCGCGGCCTCCGGTCAGGCTGCGGATGGCGCCGACGACGTCCTCGGTTCCGGTCGCGTCGAGGCACTCCCCGATGCCGAGCTCGCGGACCCGGTCGAGCCGCCACCCGGCCTTGCCCACGAGCACGACCCGCGCCTTCCGGGCGACCGCCGCGAGGCCCAGGAGACAGCCGAGGGGGCCCACGCCGAAGATCACCACCGTCTGACCGGACTCGACCCGCGCGCGCTCGACGCCGAGGAGCGCGCACGCGAGCGGCTCGGCGAACGCCGCGCGCGCCGCGGAGAGCCCGCGTCCCAGGGGCACGACGTTCTTCGCGACGAGACGCGGGGGCAGGGCGATGAACTCGCCGTAGGCGCCGTTGACGAACAGGAGGTCCTCGCACAGGTTCGGTCGGCCCGCGAGGCAGAGCCGGCAGTCGCCGCACGGCGCCGAGTTCGCCGCGACGACCCGGTCGCCCTCCCTGAAGCGCCGGACTCCCGCGCCCGCGGCGGTCACCGTGCCGGCGAGCTCGTGGCCGAAGACGGTGGGGATCTTCGGGATCATCACCGGATGGCCGCGGCGGAGCGTCTTCACGTCGGTGCCGCAGGTGAGGGCGGCGTCGATCCGGACCACGAGCTCGCCCGCGGCGGGCTCGGGCACGGGAAGCTCCTCGTGCCGGAGGTCGTCGGGACCGTGGAAGACGACCGCCCTCACGGCGTCACGTACACCTTGAGCGCCTCGCGGCGGCGCATCAGGTCCACGCCGCGGTGGAGCCCGCCGAGCGAGATCCGGTGCGTGACGAGCCGCTCGGGCGCGACCGCGCCGCTCGCGATCAGCCGGAACGCCTCGGCGAGGTCGGCGGGCGAGGACGAGTAGGTCGCGGTGACCGTCAGCTCGCGATGGTAGAGCGTGTCGAGCCGGATCGGCAGGGCGTCCCCCGCGCCGCCGGCGAAGTAGTGGACGCTCCCGCCGTCGCGCAGGATCTCGGCGGCCCACGGCAGGACCTCGGAGCCGCCGCCGGTGACGATGACCTGGTCGGCGCCGCGTCCCTCGGAGAGCTCGCGCTGCGCCGCCGCCGCGACCTCCGCGGGCCCGGCCGCGGCCGCGCCCATGCGCTTGGCGACGTCGGCGCGCTCGGCGATCGGGTCGCAGCCGACGACGGTGACGCCCGCGTGGGCGAGGAGCCGTACGAACAGGCAGCCGATCGAGCCGAGCCCGAGGACCACGGTGGTGTCGCCCGGCTCGATGCGCGCGCGCCGCAGCGCCCGGAGGCAGCAGGCCAGCGGCTCGACGAACGACGCCGCCTCGTCACTCACGTGTCGGGGCACGCGGAACATCGCGTGCCGGACGTTCGGCGCGGGGACGCGGACGTACTCGGCGAAGCCCCCCGGGTCGAGGTTCGACGCCTTGAAGGCCGCGCACATGGACTCGCTGCCGCGGCGGCAGTAGTGGCAGTCGCCGCACGGCACGTGGTGGGCGGCGACGACCCGGTCGCCGATCGCGCAGCCGGCGACGCCCGCGCCGAGCGCCGCCACCTCGCCGACGACCTCGTGGCCGAGCACGGCGGGCACCCGCGTCCGCGGGTCCACGATCTTCGCGATGTCCGAGCCGCAGAGCCCGCAGCCCTTGAGGCGCAGCAGCACCTCGCCCTCGCCGATGACCGGGCGCGGCCACTCCTCGGCGGCGAGCCTGCCGCCCTCACGCAGGACCGCGGCCTTCATAGGCTCGCCCTCACGCGGCGCGCTCCTGGGCCGGGCGGCCGAACCGCGCCCCGACCCAGCAGCGAACGGCAATCGCGACTTTCCGCGCCGTCGGCACGACGATGCGCTCCCCGAAGACCTGGAAGCGTCGCGCCTCGATCTCCTCGAGGAGCGCCTGGTAGATCCGCCCCATGATCTCGGCGGGCACCAGGGCGCGCGCGTCGGCCGCCGGGAAGCTCGCGCGCGCAAGCCGGTAGAAACGCCGCGCCCGCTCCGCCTGGTGGGTCATGAGCGCCACGAACCGGTCCGTGTGCCGGCCCGCGCGCAGGTCCTCGAACGTCACGCCGAACTTCCGGAGGTCCTCCTGCGGGACGTAGACGCGCCCGTCCCGCGCGTCGGCGCCGACGTCGCGGATGATGTTCGTGAGCTGGAGCGCCGTGCCGAGGTGGATCGCGTAGTCGCGCGCGCGGGGGTCCGTGTAGCCGAAGATCTCGATGCAGCAGAGGCCGACGGCGGAGGCGACACGGTAGCAGTAGGGCCGGAGGTCCTCGGCGGTCTCGTACGCGACGCGGTCGAGGTCCATCTCGACGCCGTCGACGATCGCCAGCAGCGCGTCGCGCGGGATCGCGAACGCGCGCACCGCCGCCTGGAGCCGCCGCGCGAGCGGGTGCTCGGGCGCGCCGTCGGGCGCGTAGCAGCGCGCGACCTCGTCGCGCCAGCGCCCAAGCTCGCGGCGCCGCGCGGCGACGTCGGTCTCGCGGGCGGCGCCGAGGTCCGCGACGTCGTCCACCGTCCGGCAGAACGCGTAGACGGCGTAGAGGGCCTCGCGTCGCGGCCGCGGCAGCGTGAGGAACGCGTAGTAGAAGTTCGAGCGGCTCTTCCGGGTGAGACGCGCGGCGAGGTCGGCGATCATGCCGTCTTCCTCGCCCCGAGCTTGACATAGCCGTGCGCGGAAAACCACTCGGCCGCGTCGCCGAGCGCCACGCGCACGTCGGTCTGCGGCAGGCCGAGCTCCCGCACCGCCTTCGCCGGGCTGAAGTACATGCGCTTCCGGGCCATGCGCACCGCGGTGAGCGGCACCCTCGGCACGCCACCCGTCACGCGCGCGGCGGCCTCCATGGACAGGGCCGCCAGCCACGCGACCGCGTACGGGATACGCAGGCGCGGCGGGCGGATGCCGGTGATCTCCGACAGGAGCAGGCCGATCTCCGCGAGCGAGAGGTTCGCGTTGCCGAGGATGTACTTCTCGCCGACGCGGCCGCGCTCGGCCGCGAGGATGTGGCCGCGCGCGACGTCGCGCACGTGGACGAGGTTGAGCCCCGTGTCGAGCGTCGCGAACATCTTGCCGTCGAGGAAATCCGCCACCATCCGGCCCGTCGGCGTGGGCTTCACGTCCCAGGGGCCGACCGGCGCCGAGGGGTTCACGATCACGACCGGGAGCCCCTGCTGGGCGAAACCGAGGGCCACCTGCTCGGCGAGGAACTTCGAGGTCTTGTAGGGGCCGACCATGTCGCGCAGCGAGACCGGCGTGTCCTCCGTGCCCGGGGCGCCGTCCTTCGGCAGCCCGAGCGCGCCGACGGTCGACGTGTAGACGACGCGGCGCACGCCGTGCTCGGCAGCCGCCTCGAGGACGGCGCGGGTGCCGCCGACGTTGGCGCGATGGAGCTCCCCCGGGTCGCGGGCCCAGAGGCGATAGTCCGCCGCGACGTGGAAGACCGTGTCGGCGCCCCGCACCGCCCGGCGCAGCGAGGCGGGATCGAGGAGGTCGCCCTCGGCGATCTCGACGTCTAGCCCGGCGAGCGCCCGCCGGTCGCCCCGCGGCCGCGCGAGGACGCGCACCGCACGGCCGTCGTGGAGGAGCTCGCGGACCAGGTTCGCCCCGACGAAGCCGGTGCCCCCGGTGACGAGCGCCCGGGTCATTGTAGCGGGGTCCGCGAGGCCGGGGTGGACCGTGGGTGGCCTGAGAGAGGCGCGCGTGGCGTCATTGTCGCGAGGTCCGCGAGGCCGGGGGCACTCTAGGACCTCGCGATGCGGCCGAGGGCCTGCGCCACCGCCTTCAGCGCGGCGGCGGTGCCGCTCCGGAGCGTCATCGCGTCGGCGATCGCGCGCGGCCGCGCGAGCACCGCGCGGACCGCCCGCACGGTGCGGACGCGCCCGTCGGGCTCGACGACCGCCGCGAGGTCGGCGGGGACGCCCCGGTCCGCCGGATCGCTCACGCCGCGGATCACCGCCGCGGGGACGCCCCGCGCGCGCGCCCAGGCGAGGACCGCCGCCGACTCCATGTCGCACGCGAGCGCCCGCGTCTCGACCCACAGGCGCGCCTTCGCCGCCGGCGTCGTGACGACGTCGCTCACCGTCGCGAGCGCGCCGGCGCGCGCGAGCCCGCCGACCTCGACCGTCGCGAGGCGCTCGCCGCCCGGGCCCAGGACGGCCTCGGGCACGACGAGGTCGCCCTCGCGCAGCTCGGGCGACAGCGCGCCACAGACGCCCGCGGAGACCACGAGGGCGGGCGGCGCCAGACGGACGGCGCGCGTCTCGAGGAGGCGGGCGCGGGGGCCGACGCAGATCAGCTCGAGCGCGCCGGCGCCGAAGTGGGGCCAGTCGTCGCCGCCGAGCGCGGGCAGGCCGAGCAGGCGCGCGAGCGTGCGCGCCTCGAGGTCGACGGCGGTGAAGACCGCGACGCGGGTCACGCGCGCGACGCCGGCTTCTTGGACTCTTTGGCGCGGAGCCAGGCCGCGTAGGAGGTGCCGGCCGCCGTGTCCTTGCCGGTGAAGCGGATGGTGCGGATGTCGGCGTAGCGGATCTCGTAGGGGCCGGCGCCCGCGCGGTCGAACATCTGGACGAAGGGCTCGGCCGCGTCGCGCTCGCGGTTGAAGAGGTAACCCTCGAATTCGGAGCCGTCGCGCTTCACGACCGTGACGTTGCCGCGGTAGTCGAAGGCGCGCTCGACGACCTCGTCGAGCGTGAGCCCGGGGCCGGGCTCGGGCGCCCAGCCCTCGGGGGTCTCGTCCGTCATCGGCGCGCTAGAACCGGCCGGTGACCGTCGCGACGACCGTGTCGCGGAAGCCGCGCCAGGAGCTGAACGTGTGGTTCACGGCCGTGGGCTCGTAGCCGCAGTGGACCATGCAGTCGCGGCACTTCTCGTTGCCGCTCTGCCGCCCGTAGCGCTCCCACTGCGTCGTCTCGAGGAGCTCGCGGAAGGTCTTCGCGTAGCCCTCCTGCAGGAGGTAGCACGGGCGCTGCCAGCCGAACATGTTGTAGGTCGGGTTCCCCCAGGGGGTGCACTCGAAGTCCTGCTTGCCCATGAGGAACTGGAGGAAGAGCGGCGACTGGTTGAACTTCCAGCGCCGCTTCGGATTCGCGAGCATGGTCCCGAACAGCTCGTGGGCGCGCTGGCGGCGGAGGAAGTGCTCCTGGTCGGGCGCCTTCGAGTAGCTGTAGCCCGGCGACACCATCATGCCCTCGACGCCCAGGTCCATCATCGCGTCGAAGAACTCGCGCACGCGCAGCGGGTTGGCGCCGTCGAAGAGCGTCGTGTTGGTGGTCACGCGGAAGCCCCGGCGCAGCGCCTCGCGGATCCCCTCCACCGCCTCGTCGAAGACGCCATCGCGGCACACCGCCTCGTCGTGCTCCTCGCGCAGGCCGTCCATGTGGATGCTGAAGGAGAGATACTTCGAGGGCTCGAAGATCCCCGCCTCGAGCTTCTCCTTGAGGAGGATCGCGTTGGTGCAGAGGTAGACGTACTTCTTCCGCGCGACGAGCTCGCGCACGAGGGGGCCGATCTCCGGGTACATGAGCGGCTCGCCGCCGGGGATCGACACCATCGGCGCGCCGCACTCGTCCACCGCGGCGAGGCACTGCTCGACGCTCAGGTGCTTCTTGAGGATCTGCGCCGGGTACTGGATCTTGCCGCACCCCGCGCAGGCCAGGTTGCAGCGGAAGAGCGGCTCGAGCATGAGCACGAGCGGATAGCGCGCGTTGCCCCGGAGCCGCTGCCCGAGGACGTACGACGCGACCGCCCACATCTGCGAGAGGGGTACGCTCATGCCTGCTGGACTCCCCGGCTGGGGAGCGCCGGCGCCGCGCCCGGCTCCCCCCGCACGTATCGAATCGTCGCGCCCATCGCGGCGTGGAGCGCGATGCCGGCGGCGAGCAGCGCCCACTCGCCGATCCACGCCGTGACCGCCAGATTGAATGCGAGCACGACGTAGTATAGCGCGACTCCGGTCCAGACGCGTCCACCGAGCGCGGACACCGCGACCGGAGCCCCGTGCGCCTGTGGCGGGCCACCGACAGACCCCGCGAGCAACAGGTAGACGGCGACCCCGAGGGCGCCGACGATCACCCACCCCGCGAAGTTGGACAGGGGCACTCCGAAGTACGCGCCGCCCTCGGGGTAGTAGAAGATCCGCCCCAGGAACCATCGGTCGCCACGCACGGCCAGCGGGTCGATGACGACGTCGAGCGCCATCATGAGGGCGCCGGCGGTGAGCGCGAGCGTCCCGCGCCGCGGCGCGCGCCGGATGAGCACCGCGCGGGCGAGGCAGAAGGACGCGTAGGTGAGGAAGGTGAACGAGAGCGCGTCCATGAACGGCACGTCGGCGACGTAGAGCTCC
>DATFVL010000149.1 GCA_035260325.1 Candidatus Methylomirabilota bacterium
CCTCGCCACCGAGCACGTAGCCCAGGTGCGCGAGCAGGGCATGAAGCTGAAGGCCATCGTGGCCAACCTGCTCGACTCGCCCTACACGCTCATCGTGCGGAAGGAGGTCGATCTCCCGAACGCCGCGAGGGGGTACCCGGCTGTCATCCGGGACCTCAAGGGCCTCAAGCTCGGCATGACGGGGCGGGGCGCGAGCACCGACTTCACCCTCCGCTTTCTCCTGAAGGAAGCGGGACTCGATCCCGACAAGGACGTGACGATCATCGCTACCGGAGGCGTCCCGACGACGCTGGCCGCGCTGCAGAAGGGCGACATCCAGGGGTTTCTTGGCTTCGAGCCCATCCAGTCTCAAGCGATCTACGGCTTCCAGGTCGCCAAGCCGGTGCTCGACATCCGCAAGGGCGAGGGGCCGCGTATCCTCCGCGACTACGCCTACAACAGCATGGTGGCCAGGGAGGATTATCTAGCCGCGCACCCCGACGTTGCGCGTCGCATGGTCGAGGCCGTGGTCGATACGCAGCGCTTTCTTCAGGACCCGAAGAACTTCGAGGAGACGGTCAAGATCGCGGAGAAGTACTTCGAGGGAATCGATCCACGCTTGCTGCGCCCGATCCTGCAGGACAGCATCAAGGCGTACCAGCCGGTCATCACGCGCCAGGCCGTGGCCAATATCGGCGAGATGCTCGCCGGCGCGGGGCTCATCAAGCGCCCGCTGGTGTTCGAGGACGTCGTCGACACGCGCTTCGCCCCGACGAAGTTCCCCTGAGCGCGGCGCGCGACATGACGGCGACGACGGCGCTGAGCCGCTTCGTGGCCCTCCACGAGGGCGCCGCTATCCCTGACGGCGCCCTCGGGCTCGCGCGGACGGCCTTCATCGACGTGATGGCGACCACCCTGGCCGGTGCCGCCGAGCCGGTCGGCAGGGAGGTCACAGCATGGGTCAGGGACGCGGGCGGGGCGTTGGCCGCCACCGTCGTCGCCGGCGGCTTCAAGACGAGCACCGCGCAGGCCGCGCTCGCCAACGGGACCATGGCGCACGCGCTCCTGTATGACGACACGACATTCGTCACGCTCGCCCACCACAGCGTCGTGCTCGCGCCGACCGCCCTGGCCCTCGGGGAAGCGCTCCGCGCCAGCGGGCGCTCGGTGCTCGAGGCGTACGTGATCGGGTTCGAGGTGCTGACGAAGCTGGGCCGCGCGCTCAACCCCACCCACTACGAGAAAGGCTGGCACGCGACGAGCGTGCTCGGGACCCTGGCGGCAGCCGCGACGGCTGGGCGCCTCCTCCGCCTCGACGCGGGCCGGGTCGAGATGGCCCTCGGGATGGCCGCATCCATGGCCAGCGGTTCCCGACAGCAGTTCGGCACCATGACCATGCCGCTCCATGCCGGTCTCGCATGCCGGAACGGCGTCATGGCCGCCGAACTGGCCGCGCGAGGCATCACCGCGGATCAGGGCATTCTGGAGTCGCGCATGGGATTCTGCGCGCTCTACGGCGGGGCCGGCGGCGCCGCGCTCGACGAGCTTACTCGGGACCTCGGTGAGGCGAGGGAGATCCAGCGGGCGGGCTATGTGCTCAAGCCCTACCCGTGTGGCGCTCCGCTCCAGCGGGCCGTCGACGCCATCCTCGCGCTCAGAGCGCGTCACGGGATCGACCCGGACTCCGTGCAAGAGATCCGGGTCGGCGTGAGCTATATCTTCCAGGGGGTGCTCATCCGCACCGATCCCCGGACGGGTCTCGAGGGCAAGCCGAGCCTCGAGTTCTGCGCGGCCTCGGCCATGCTGGACGGCCACCTCGGCCTCGATGCCTTCACCGACGAGCGGGTTCGCGACGCGCGCGTCGAGGCGATGATGGCTCGCGTCCGGCCGTACGTCGATCCGGCGCTCACACGCGGGGCGCCCGGCGTGGCGCGCGATGCCTTCGGCGATCGGACCACGGTCGCCATCGTCCTGGCCGGCGGGCGCGAGGTCTCGGAGACCGTTCGCTTCGCGCGTGGGAGCCCGGAGAATCCGATGAGTGACGAGGAGCTGGTCGGCAAGTACCGCGAGTGCGCGCGGAGGAGTCTCGATCCCGATGCGGCCGAGCGAGCCCTGACGCTGCTCCGACAGCTCGAGTCACTCCCAACCGTCTGTCCCCTGATGGACGCCCTGCGAGGAGAAGCGGCGTGGGCCCCGAGCGGCTGCTGATCTCTGCCCGCGCCCGGCGCGGTGAGCCGGTCGCGGGGCTGGTCGACCGCGCCGCGGCGTGACCGCGTCGGAGCGGCTGGCGCGCTTCGTTCACGAGCTGGACCTGGCCGCCATTCCGCTGGCCGCCCGCGAGCACGCGAAGCTCTGCCTGATGGACACGCTGGGCATCGCATTCGCCGCCACGAAAGAGCCGGCCGCCATCGCGGCCGCGACGGTGGCGCGACGAACCAGCGGCGCGCCGGAGTCCACGCTGCTGGTCCACGGCGACAGAGTCCCAGCGCCGATGGCCGCCCTGGCCAACGGGACGGCGGCGTTCAGCCACAACTTCACTGACACGACACTCTCCTGTGTCATCCACGGAGGGCCCGTGGCAGTGCCCGCCGCCCTCGCCGCCGGGGAGATGATGACCGCGAGTGGGGCGGAGGTATTGACGGCCATCGTGGCCGGGTACGAGGTCATGACGCGCATAGGCAATTCCATCAACTCCGGAACGGCCCGCATGGCGCACCACAAGAAGGGCTACCATCCCACGGCCACCTGCGGGGTCTTCGGCGCCGCCGCGATCGCGGCGAAGCTCACCGGTCTGTCCGTCGAGGGGACCGTCGCCGCCCTCGGCGTCGCCGGGAGCTTCGCCTCGGGTCTGTCCGAATCCCTCACGGACGGCAGCGATGTCTGGCGCGCCCACGGAGGGATCGCCGCCCACAATGGCGTGCTCGCCGCCCTCCTGGCGCGTGCCGGCCTCACCGGCCCCCGAGGCGTGCTCGACGGCAAGAAGGGCTTCTGCACCGCCTTCACCGACGGGCGCTACGATGCGGGCGCCCTGGTCGAGGGGCTCGGCGAGCGCTGGCTCGTCCAGGACGCCGCGTTCAAGCTCCACAATACGGCCCACGTCTGGGCGCTGCCGCTCGACGCGCTGGCGGCGGTCCGGGCCGCGCATCCGTTCGCCGTCGCCGACGTCGAGCGGATGGAGGTCACCTTCCCGCAGAACTGGACCGCAATCATGGACGATCCGAGCGGCGCCACCTACGCTCCTATCAATTATGCGCAGGCCACGAACAACCTGCGCTTCTGCCTGGCGCTGGGCCTGCACGAAAGTCGGGTCTACATCGGCGAGTTCGACGAGGCGCATCTGCGGAATCCCGCGATCCTCGAAACCGCCCGGCGCGTGA
>DATFVL010000150.1 GCA_035260325.1 Candidatus Methylomirabilota bacterium
GCGGGCACCGTGCCCGGCGCCCCGCCGCTCCTCCTGTGCGCCCACATGGACACCGTGGTGCCGGGCGAGAACGTGAAGCCGGTGACGAGCGGCGACGTGATCCGGACCGACGGCACGACGGTGCTGGGCGGCGACGACAAGTCGGGTGTGGCGGCGATCCTCGAGACTCTCCGCGTCCTGCGCGAGGAGCGGATCCCGCACGGGCCGCTCGACGTGCTCTTCACGATCTGCGAGGAATACGGGCTCCTCGGCGCCAAGCACTTCGACGCCGGCCGCCTGCGCGCGCGGACCGGGCTCGTCCTCGACGTGGACGGCGCGTGCGAGCTGGTCGTTCGGGCGCCGGCGGCCAACAAGCTCGCCTTCACGGTCCACGGCCTCGAGGCCCACGCGGGCGTGTGCCCGGAGCAGGGGATCAGCGCCATCCGGGTCGCCGGCGAGGCGATCGCGGCGATGCGGCTCGGGCGGATCGACGCCGAGACCACGGCGAACCTCGGCCTGATCGAGGGAGGGCTCGCCGTGAACATCGTGCCGAACCGCGTCCGGCTGCGTGGTGAGACCCGGAGCCTCTCCGACGAGAAGCTCGAGGCGCAGACCGCGCACATGCGGCGCTGCTTCGAGGAGGCCGCCGCGCGCCACCGGACGACGGTGGGCGACCGCGCCTACGCGGCGCGCGTGGAGGCGACGGTCGAGCGGGACTACGAGCGGCTCGACCTCCCCGCCGACGCCCCGATCGTCGCCCTCATGACGCGGGCGGCGGCGAACCTCGGCAAGCCGTTCAGGACCCGGGCGACCGGCGGCGCCTCCGACGCCAACGTGCTGAGCGGCCGCGGCCTCCAGATCGCCAACCTCGCGTGCGGCATGCGCGAGATCCACACCGTCCACGAATGGATCGACGTGAAGGACATGGTCGCGACCGCCGAGCTCCTGGTCGAGACCGTGCGCCTGAACGCGGCCGGGTGAACCCATGGGCCTGGTGCTGAAGAACGGTGAGGTGCTGGACCCGGGCGCCGGCCTCGCGGGCCGCCTCGACGTGCGCGTGCGCGACGGGATGGTCGCCGAGGTGGGCGCGGGGCTCGCCCCCGACGGCGACGCGGTGCTCGACGTCGCGGGTCGCCTCGTCCTCCCCGGCCTCATCGATCTGCACGCCCACTGCTTCATCGGCGGCGCCGACTTCGGGCCGCGGACCGACGACGTCGCGCGCAGCACGGGCGTGACGACCTGGGTGGACGGAGGCTCGACCGGCGCCGGAAACTTCGAGGGGATGCGCGAGTGGGTGCTCTCGCGCTCCCGCGTGCGCATGCTTGCCTTCCTCAACATCTCGGCGATCGGGCTCATGTACCTGAAAGTCGGCGAGCTGAACCACCTCGCCTACGCCGACGTCGACGCCGCGGTCGGCGTCGGCAAGGACCACCGCGACCTGATCCTCGGCATCAAGGTGAGGAGCCAGCTCGAGGTCGTCGGCGACGCGGGGCTCGAGCCCCTGAAGCGCGCGGTGCGCGCGGCGGACGCGCTCGGCGGAAGGGTCATGGTCCACTGCACCAACCCACCGGCGCCCCTGGGCGAGCTCCTCTCGCACTTGCGCCCCGGCGACATCGTGAGCCACTTCCTCCACGGGCGCGGCCACGGGATCCTGGACGAGAAGGGCCAGGTGAGGCGCGAGATCCGCCAGGCGCGCGAGCGCGGCATCGTGTTCGACGTCGCCCACGGCAGGATGCACGTGAAGTTCCCGATCGCGCGCGCCGCGATCCAGCAGGGCTTCTATCCCGACACGATCTCCTCGGACCTCACGACGGGCGGCTCGGCGGGCTGCGTGAAGGACCTGCCGACGACGATGGGAAAGTTCCTCAACCTGGGCATGCCGCTCGCCGAGGTCGCGCGCGCCGTGACCGCCGGCCCCGCGAAGGCGATCGGCCGCGCCGGCCAGCTCGGGACGCTCAAGCCGGGCGCCGTCGCCGACGTCGCGGTGTTCCAGCTCGAGTCCGGCGAGTTCGACTTCGAGGACGCGCACGGCGAGCACATGACGGGGAAGCAGCGCTTCACGCCCGTGCTCACGCTGCGCGCGGGGGAGATCTGGTGGCGGCGGGCCTAGCGGTGTATTCAAAATTGGGCGTTGACTTGACGTCCGGCGACGCGAGAATCAGGTAGGGGTCACGATGGACGCGACGATCGAGCTCAAGCGGCGACGGTTCTCCGTGAAGGAGTACCACCGGCTGATCGAGGTGGGCGTCCTCACGAAGGACGATCGGGTCGAGCTGCTCGAGGGCGAGATCGTCGAGATGACTCCTATCGGAGAGCGTCACGCCGGCACGGTCAACCGTCTCACGCATCTGTTCGTCTCATGGTTCGGGGCCAGGGCCGTCGTGCATGTGCAGAGCCCGATCCTCCTCGGCCCGGAGGTCTCCGTCCCTCAGCCCGATGTCGCGCTCCTCGCCCCGCGGCAGGACTTCTACACCACCCGGCGGCCCGAGCCTGACGACGTCCTCCTGGTCATCGAGGTCATGGACTCGTCGGTCCAGAGGGATCGGCGTGTGAAACTTCCTCTGTACGCGCGCGCCGGAATCGTCGAGGTCTGGCTCCTCGATCTCAACACCGACCGGCTCGAGGTTTATCGCCGGCCGACCGCCGGTGGCTACGCGGAGTCCCGCGTCCTCCAGCGGGACGAGCCGATCTCCATCCAGGCGTTCCCCGACGTCTGGCTCACCGTCGCCGACCTCCTCGGCTGAGACGCGCGCGCCGCCCTGGAACGTTCGAGCGCCGGCTCCGCCGGCGCAACCGATCCTGGGGGGAGGTTTCGGAAGGGGGGCGAAGCCCCCCTCCGAGTTCAGCCGCGGAGCAGGACGGCGACGATCACGAGGGCGAGCAGCAGCCGGTAGATCACGAACGGCGTCAGCGAGCGCGTCCTCAGATAGCCCACCAGGAACCACACCGCGAGCCAGCCGCTCGCGAACGTCGCCGCGAGCGCGGCGAGGAGCGGGCCCGCGTCGCCGGCCGGCAGGCCGTGGCGGACGAGGTGGAGGAGCTTCAGCCCGCCGGCGCCCGCCGTGATCGGAATCCCGAGCAGGAAGGAGAAGCGCGCCGCCGTCGCGCGGTCGAGACCGCCGAAGAGCGCGGTCGTGATGGTGATCCCGGAGCGCGACGTCCCGGGGATCAGCGCGAGCGCCTGGGCGCAGCCGACCGCGAGCCCCTGACGCCAGCCGACGCGCTCGAGCGGGTCGCCCGGCGCCCGCGGCGCCGCGACGGCGCGGCGGTCGGCGAGCCACATGACGATCGCCCACGCGGCGGTCGAGACGGCGATGACCAGCGTGGAGCGGAGCCGCGCCTCGATGAGCTTCTCGAAGAGCAGGCCGGCGAGCGCGCCCGGGACGGTGGCGGCGAGGAGCACGGCGGCGAGCCGCCTCGACAGGCGGCCCGTGGCCATCTCGACCAGCTCGCACCTGAAGTAGGCGAGGAGCGCGCCGAGCGTCCCGAGGTGCAGGACCGCGTCCACGGTGAGCCCCTGGTCGGGCCAGCCGAAGAGGTGGGGCACGAGGATCAGGTGACCCGAGGACGAGACGGGCAGGAATTCCGTGAGTCCCTGGACCACGCCGAGGACCACCCCCTGGAGGTAGGTCACCCGACGATGTCTTCGCCGCCGTCGACGCCGATGACGTTCCCCGTGATCCAGTAGGTGTCGGGATGCGCGAGGACCACGATCGCGCGCGCCACGTCCTCGGGCGTCGTCATCCGCCCGCCCGGATTGCGGCGCTTCGCCTGCTCGATGATCGCCTCGTGGCCGGGGATCTTCTGGAGCGCCGGCGTGTCGGTGACGCCCGCGCGGATCGCGTTCGCCGTGATGCCGCGCGGCGCGAGCTCGGCGGCGAGCTGCCGGATGTGCGACTCGAGCGCCGCCTTGGCCGCCGACACGGGGCCGTAGTGCGGCAGCACGCGCGTGCCGCCCGACGAGGTCATCGCGTAGATGCGCCCGCCGCGACCCATCAGGCCGCGCCCGACGACCTCCTGGGTCCAGTACACGAGGCTGTGGGCCATCACGTCGAGCGTCATGTCCATCTGCGCCTGCGTCACCGCGTCCTTCATCGGCTCGCTGACGTAGAGCTTGAGCGTGCCGAAGGCGAGGGAGTGGAGCAGCACGCGGAGCGAGCCCGGCTCGCCGCGCTCCTCGAGGGTCTTTTGCATCTGGCCGGCGACCTCGGCGCGCTTCTCCTCGTCCGCCGCGTTGACGTTGAAGAACACCGCCTCGCGGCCGAGCGCCCGGATCTGGCCGGCGATGCGCTCGGCGTTCGCGAGCGTGGCCTTGCGGTCGAGGTGGACGCCGAAGATGTTGAGCCCGGCGCGCGCGAGCGCCAGGCTCACCGCCTCGCCGAACCCCGAGGAGGCGCCGAGCGTGAGCGCCCAGCCGTGGAGATGGATCCCTTCCGACGCCATTCGCGCTCCTTTCCGTGGACGAGCGCATTCTAGCATCGTAGAATCGCCTCGGGCCATGCCGAAGACGGCGGGAATCATCCTCGTCGGCAACGAGATCCTCTCGGGCAAGATCGCGGACGCGAACGCGGCGTACCTCTGCCGCGAGCTGCGCGTCCTCGGGGTCGAGGTGCGGCGGATCGCGGTCATCCCCGACGAGATCGAGCTGATCGCGGCGGAGGTGGCCCGCGCGAGCCGCGACTACGACGTCGTCTTCACCTCGGGCGGCGTCGGCCCCACGCACGACGACGTCACCATCGAGGGCGTCGCCCGCGCGATGGCGGTGAAGGTCGTGCGTCATCCGCGGCTCGTCGGCATCCTCGAGGGCCACTACGGCGACCGGCTGAACGAGGCGCACCTCAAGATGGCGGAGATGCCGGACGGCGCCGAGCTGGTCGGCGGCGCACCGCTGCGCTTTCCGACGATCGTGATGCGGAACGTCTACGTGCTGCCGGGCGTGCCCGAGATCTTCCGCCAGAAGTTCGACGCGATCCGCGAGCGGTTCCGCGACGCGCCGATCCACTTGAAGAACGTCTTCGTGCGGATCGGCGAGGGGACGCTGGCCGATTACCTGAACGGCCTGCTCGCGGCCTTCCCGAAGCTGCTCCTCGGCTCGTACCCGGAGTTCTCCAACCCCGAGTACAAGGTGAAGGTGACGCTCGAGTCGCGCGACCCGGGTTACCTCGAGCAGGCGCTGGCGGACTTTCTCCGGCGCCTGCCGGCCGGCGCGCTCGTGAGGGTCACCTGACCGCGCTCGGGTAACCCGTCCCGTGCGAGGCGTCCCGTTCGGCGTCGCGGTCGTCGCGCTCGGCCTGTACCTCACCGGCCTCGGCGGGGCGCCGTTCCTCGATCCCCCCGAGGGTCTCCACGCCGAGGTCGCCCGCCAGATGGGCGTGCGGCACGACTGGATCACGCCACGCATCAACGGCGTCCGCTACTTCGACCGGCCGCCTCTCCTGTACTGGCTCGCGTCGGCCTCGTTCGCGGCGCTCGGCCCGACGCCCTTCGCCGCACGCCTCTGGCCCGCGCTCGCCGCCGTCGGCGTCGCCGCGGTCACGGCGCGCGTCGGTGTCGTGCTGGGCGGCGCGCGCGTCGGCCTTCTGGCGGGCCTCATGGTGGCGGCGAACCTCGGGTTCTTCGTCTACGGCCGGCTCGTCAGGACCGACCTCGTCTTCATTCTTTGGCTCACGCTGGCGTTCGCCGGCTTCGCGATCGCGTACCGCGGCGGCGGGCGGCGCGGGCTCCTCCTCTTCTACGCGAGCCTCGGGCTCGCCGCGCTCACCCGGGACATCCTCGCCGCGGTGGCGCCCGTGGCCGTCGTCGCGCTCTTCTTCTGGCTCACGCGCGAGCGCCCGCTCGCCCCCTGGGTCCCGTGGTGGGGCGTGCTGCTGGCCGCGGGGATCGCGCTGCCCTGGTACCTCGCGGTGGAGGCGGGGAGCCGAGGCTTCCTCTGGTACACGATCGTGGACAACCACGCACTCAACCTCACACGCCTGCGGGGCTTCCCGGACGAGGCCGTGCCGCTCTCGGCGGGCGAGTTCTTCGTCGTGACGCTGCTCGCGTTCCTGCCGTGGGCGCTGGCACTCCCGTGGGCGCTCGCGCGCGCCTTCCGGCGGCCCTGGGACGACGCGACCGCGCGGCTCTGGGTGCTGCTCGCGCTCTGGGGAGCGCTCGTGATCGGCCTCTTCACGGTGTCGCCCTTCAAGCTGCCGCACTACGCCTTCGCCGCGTTCCCGGCGCTGGCCCTCCTCGCGGCGCGCGCGTGGGACGAGACGATCGAGGGCCTGCCGGGCTCCGCCGCGCCGCGCGCCCTGCTGGCGCCGCTGCTCGCCCTCTTCGTCCTCCTCGCGGCGGCGTTCGGCGCGGTCTGGGCGGGCGCGGTCCGGATCCCGGCGCAGGCGCTCATGCTCCTCGACGTCGCCGCGCGCAACCTCGCCGCCCGGGGCGGCGCCGTCCCGGAGGCGCCCCTGGACGCCTGGTCGCCCCTCGTGCTCCGGGCCGCCGTCATCTTCGCCGTGGCGAGCGCGGGCCTCGCGGTGGCGGTGTGGCGGCGCTCGGCGGCCCTCGGGGTGGGTGTCGCGCTGGCCGCGACGATCGCGTTTCTCTCGGTGGTGGCGGGCGAGGGGATGGCGCAGTTCGTCCGCGCGCGCTCGGTCCGGCCGCTGGCGGCGGCGCTCGGGGAGCGCGCGCGCCCGGGCGACCTCGTCGTGCACGAGGGCGCGATCGAGGACAGCGCCTCGGCGCTGATGCGCCTGCCCGGCCGCGTCCACGTCGTGAACGGCCTCCAGTCCGACCTCGCCTTCGGCTCGACCTTCCCCGACGCGCGCGACGCCTTCTGGGACCCGACGCGCCTGCGGGCGGCGTGGGCCGCCCACGGGCGGCACTTCCTCCTCTCGACCGTCCCGCCCGAGCGGAGCGTCGTGGGCTCGCTGCCGGCCGGGAGCGTGCGGCTCCTCGCGCACGCGGGCGGCCGCTGGCTCTACTCGAATGTTGCCGATTGAGCCATGAACGTCCGATGATGAGGGTCGAATGAGCGGCGCGACGCCACGGTACGTCCTGAAGCCCGATCCGCACAGCAGCCATTCGGTGATCCTCCGCTGGCTGGGCGCGGGCAACGGCCGCCGGGTCCTCGACGTCGGCGCGGCCGACGGGATCGTGAGCCGGCGGCTCACGGAGCGCGGCTGGCGCGTGACCGGCATCGAGGGCGACCCGGCGCTCGCGCAGGCCGGCGCCCCGCACTGCGAGCGGATGATCACGGCCAACCTCAACCGCGAGATCCCCGACATGACGGGGCCGTTCGACGCGATCGTGTACGGCGACGTCCTCGAGCACCTCATCGACCCGCTGCGGGTCCTCGTCGAGCTCGACCGCGCGCTGGGACCCGAGGGCTTCGTGGTGATCTCGGTGCCCAACATCGCCCACTTCTACATCCGTCTCCTGCTCCTGCTGGGGCGCTTCGATTACATCGACCGCGGCATCCTCGACGACTCGCACCTGCGATTCTTCACGGCGCGCTCGCTCCGGGCGCTGATCGCCGACGCGGGGCTCACGATCGAGCGCTTCACCGCCACGCCGGCGCCGCTCTACCAGGTCCTGCCGGTGAGCTGGCACCGGCCCTGGGTCGCCGCCACCCACGCGGTCAACGCCGTGATCGCCCGGAACCTCCCGCGGCTGCTCGGCTACCAGCTCATCGTGCTCGCGCGGCCGAAGGGCCAGACGCTCGGGACGGGGAATGGCTGAGACGGGCACCACGCCGAAGGTCGTGGTGGTGATGCCGGCGTACAACGCCGGACGGACGCTCCGGATGACGTACGAGGAGCTGCCGAAGGACACGGTGAACCTCGTGATCCTGGTGGACGACGGCTC
>DATFVL010000151.1 GCA_035260325.1 Candidatus Methylomirabilota bacterium
ACGCCACCAACCCTGCAAGGAGGCCAGCCATGGTCGGAAGCGAGACCTACCAGAAGGGCCGCGAGCTGCGGCGCCAGCTCCTGGGCGACGCCTACGTGGAGCGCATGAACCAGACCGCCTACGCGGATCCCGTCATGAAGAAGTTCATGGACGTGGCGACCGAGACGGTCTTCGGCGCGCTGTGGACGCGCCCGGGCCTCGACCTCAAGACCCGGACGCTCATCTGCGTCGTCTCCGACGCGGCCACCGCGCGCACGCCCGAGCTGGCGATCCACCTGCGCATGGCGCTCCGCCAGGGGTGGACCGAGGACGAGCTGGTCGAGGTGCTCCTGCACCTCTCCGGCTACGTCGGCGTGCCCCTGATCCGCGAGGCCCTGCTCACGGCGAAGGAGGTCTTCGCCGAGACGAAGAAGGAGCGCTGAGGCGCGCTACTTCTTCACGAGCCCGAGCCGCTGCTCCAGGATGAGCCGGACTTCCTGAGCGGCCGCACGCCAGAATGCGCCGCCCGGCGTCTGGTACGCGGCGGTGACCTGGCCCCGGAACTCGTTCATCGCGGCGTCCTGGCTGGCCTTGTCCTGGGGCGCCTTGTCCAGCGTGGTCGAGCGGATGACGGCGGCCTTGTTCGTCGCGACGTGAGCGCGCTCGAGCCAGCGGCCGATCTCGTTCCAGTCCTTGTCGAAGAAGACCACGACCGGGATGGACTGGTAGCCGTTGTTCAGGAAGGTGTCCCGCAGGTCGGTGTTCTGGTCGCGGAGGAACACGCGCAGCTCGCAGCCCTGCATCGCCTCGCAGACGTGGGCGATCAGCGGCGAGTTGCGGTGGACGTCCCCGCACCAGTTCTCGGCCAGCATCATCGTGTACTTGACCTGGTTGACGCCGCCGAAGAACTTCCGCTCCTCGTCGGTCAGCGCCGACTTGGCGTAGTTGTCCTCGGTGCGGGCCCGGGTGTCGCCCATCTGGGCCATGTAGTCCTTCCAGGTCAGGCCTTTCGAGAACCGTTGCGCGTCCAGGGGAATCCTCAGTTGGGCCATGTCGTGCTCTCCTCCGTTGGTGGTGGGACGTCGCCGCTGTTTATACACCAAACGCGGCCGTCGTGCACGGAGGTGTGGTAGGACTCTGAGGGTGCGTCCGCTCGCCCGCCGCCGGCTCATCGTCGCCGCGCTGTTCGTGGTCACCTACGGCATCTCGACGCCGCTCGCCGCTTACGGCGTGTTCCTGCCCGTCATCGCCGAGGCGTTCGGCTGGAGCCGGGGCGCCATCGCGACGGCGCTCTCGATCAACCTGCTCCTGGGCGGCCTCGCCGGCTTCGCGGTCGGCGCCCTCGCCGACCGCCACGGGCCCCGCCTCCTGCTGGTCCCGACCGTGATCCTCGCGGGGGCGGCCTTCGCGCTGGTCTCGACGGTCGGCACGCTGTGGCAGCTTTACCTCTTCGTCGGGATCATGGCGGGGGTGGGGATGTCGAGCTTCTACCTGCTGAGCGCCTTCACCGTCGCGCGCTGGTACGACGAGGGCCGCGGCCTCGCCATCGCCCTCGTCCTGGTGGGCTTCAACCTCGGGTACATCTCGGGCGGTCCGCTCGCGGCCTGGCTCATCGCGACCTTCGGCTGGCGGGAGGCCTACGCGATCCTCGGCACCGGCTGCGGGCTCGCGACGACGCTCGCCGCGCTCACGGTCCGCTTGCCGCGCGCACCGGAATCGGACCTCTTGCGGCGTGCGGGCGGGCCCGGCGCAGCCGTCGCGGCGCCCGCGGCGGCCGCCGCCGGCCACGGCGTCACGCTCCGCCAGGCGCTCGCCGACCCGCGCCAGTGGTGCCTGAACGTTTCGTGGCTGCTGAGCGGCGGCCTCGCGCTGATGCTCTCGGTCCACGCCGTGCCGTTCGCGCACGACCGGGGGGTGAGCCTCGCCGGCGCCTCGCTCGCGCTCACGGCCTACGGGATCGGCTCCGTGACCGGCCGGCTCGCGGCGGGCGCGGTCTCCGACCGGCTGGGCGCGTCCCCGACGATGGGCGCCGCGTGCGTCATCCAGACGCTGGCGCTGGTCTCGGTCTGGCTCCCCTCGCGCGAGGCGCTGCTCGCCTCGCTGGTCGCGTTCGGCGTCGGGTTCGCGGCGTCGGACACGATCATCGTGCGGGTGGTCCCCGATGTGTTCGGCGTGCGGGCGATCGGCGCGATCATGGGCGTGCTCACCCTCGGCTGGCGCTTCGGCGCCGCGCTGGGTCCGGCCGCCGCGGGGTTCCTCTACGACCTGACGGGCTCGTACGCGATCCCGTTCGGCGCGGCGCCGCTCGCCGTCCTGGTGAGCTGGGGGCTCTTCGCGCTGGGCACCAGGCACGCGCCTCACTGAGCGAGAAAGGAGCGAGCGCGATGGACTGCTGCGGTCACGAGGGGCACGGGAGCGGAGACGCGCGGTTCGAGTTCACCAAGGTGGCCGACGGGGTGCACGCCGCCGTGGCCGCGCCGGCCTACAAGGTGAACTCCAACACGGCCATCATCGAGAGCGACGACGGCGTGATCATCGTGGACACGCACTCGAAGCCCTCGGCCGCCCGGGTGATCGTCGAGCGGCTCCGCGACATCACGCCGAAGCCGGTCCGCTACGTGATCAACACGCACTTCCACTGGGACCACTGGCACGGCAACGAGGTGTACCCCGCCGCGTATCCCGCCGCCGAGATCGTGACCAACCAGATCACGCGCGAGGCGATGGTGAAGAAGGGGCTCAAGCGCATCAAGGACCACGTCCGCCAGCTCCCGGCGGAGATCGCGAAGCTCCGCGCCGACCTCGCCACGGCCCGCACGCCGGCGGAGCGCGCGACGCTCGAGGCTAATCTGAAGTTGGCCGAGGCCTACCAGGCCGAGGTCCGGGCGCTCAAGCCGGCGCTCCCGACGATCGCCTTCGAGCGGACGATGAAGCTCTATCGTCGCGACCGCGAGATCCAGCTCCTCCACCTCGGCCGCGCCCACACCGAGGGCGATGTGTTCGTCTACCTGCCGAAGGAGAAGGTCGTGATCACCGGCGACGCCGTCATCGGCTGGACGCCCTTCATGGGCGACGGCTACCCGGAGGACTGGGTCGGCACGCTCGATCGCCTCGCCCAGCTCGACTTCACCCACATCGTCATGGGCCACGGCAACGTCGGCGACCGGAACTGGCTCAGGACCTTCCGCGCCTACGTCCACGACATGGTCGAGGCCGTCCGCCAGGAGGTCGCCGCCGGCGCGACCCTGGAGGAGGTCAAGCAGCGCGTGCCGGCGAAGCTCGCGCCGACCTACGAGAAACCGTTCTCGGCGTACGGCGACTACCGGCCCTGGCGGGCGGGCATCCTCGCCAACATCGAGCGGACCTACGCGATGGTGAGCTAGCTTCCGGCGGGACGGCGCGCTTCGAGGGCGGCGAGGCGCTCGCGGATGTCGATCGCCGTTCGGACCTCGCGGTCCAGGCCGTCGATCCGAGTGTGGACGGCGGCGATGCTGTTGTCGACGCGCCTGAGTTCGGAGACCATCTCGGCCCGAAGGCCGTCGATCTTGATCGTGAGCCGCTGGTCCATGTTGTCGATCCTGTTGTCGAGCGA
>DATFVL010000152.1 GCA_035260325.1 Candidatus Methylomirabilota bacterium
GAAGTTCACCGTCTCCAGCACCTCGCGGCGGAAGGCGCGGTAGCCCGTGTGGTACTCGGAGAGCCGGAGCCCGAACACCCGGTTCTCGAGCCCCGTGAGGAACCGGTTCGCGACGTACTTCCACCACGGCATCCCCTGCGCGAGCGCCGAGCCCGTCTTGAGCCGCGAGCCCAGCACCACGTCGGCCTCCCCCCGCACGATCGGCGCGATGAGCTGCGGGACCAGCCGCGGATCGTACTGATAGTCCGGGTGCACCATCACCACGATCTCGGCCCCCGCCCGCAGGGCCTCCGCATAGCACGTCTTCTGGTTCGCACCGTAACCGTAGTTGCGGTTGTGGACGAAGATCTCCAGCCCGAGCTGGCGCGCCACGTCGAGCGTGGCGTCCGTCGAGCCGTCGTCCACCAGGATCACGAGGTTCACCGTGTCCTTCGGCAGCTCCTCGTACGTCATCCGGAGCGTCCGTCCGGCGTTGTACGCCGGCATCACCACCACGACTTTGGGTTCGGTCTTCATGGCTGCGCTCTGCCGGTCGCAAAGCGGGTGCCAGCGGTGGACCTCCGGGATCTCGCGCACTTCCGTCGAGCCGCGCTTCCAGAAATGGACAAAGTGGGCGCCACGGTGTGCCGAGAATTGTCAGCCGCGCGCGTGGGGCGGATAATGTCGGCGATGCGCGACCTCTTCTATCTCAGCGACAAGCAGCGCCAGGTGCGCGACCTCGTTCGCGCACTCGCGCGGGGGCGGATCGCGCCGCGGGCCGCCGAGGTGGACGAGACGGAAGCGTATCCGGCCGAGCAGCTGCGGCTCCTCGGCGAGCAGGGGCTCATGGGGCTCTACATCCCCGAGGCCTACGGCGGCACGGAGATGGGCGCGCTCGCGTTCGCTCTCGCGGTGGAGGAGATCGCCTGGGCATGCGCGTCCACGGGCGTCCTCTTCCTCGTGCAGTACGCGGGCGGGTTTCCCATCGTCGCCGCGGGGACGGAGGCGCAGAAGCGCCGCTACCTGCCGCGCCTCGCGTCCGGCGAGATCACGGCGGCCTTCTCGCTCTCCGAGGCCGGCTCCGGCTCCGACGCCGCGGCCCTCGCGACGACGGCGGTGCGCACGGGCGACCGCTATCTCCTGAACGGCAGCAAGATGTGGGTGACGAACGGTAGCCGCGCGGGCGTCATCACCCTCTTCGCGACCGTGGACCGCGGCCGCGGCAAGTACGGCGTGACCGCGTTCCTCGTCGAGCCCACGTTCCCCGGCTTCGCCCTCGGCAAGCTCGAGAAGAAGCTCGGGGTGCGCGGCTCGCCGACCGTCGCGCTCCACCTGACCGACTGCGAGGTGCCCGCCGAGAACCGGCTCGGCGAGGAGGGCGACGGCTTCAGGCTGGCGCTCCGCATCCTGGACGGCTCGCGTCCCGCCGTCGGCGCCCAGGCGGTCGGCATCGCCCAGGCCGCGCTCGACGCCGCGGTCGCGTACGCCAAGGAGCGCCGGCAGTTCGACCAGGCGATCGCGGCGTTCCAGGGGATCCAGTTCATGCTCGCCGACATGGCGATGCACGTGCACGGCGCCCGGCTCATGGTCCACCACGCGGCGGCGCTCCTGGACCGGGGCGCCCCGCGCACGGCGCTCGAGTCGTCGCTGGCCAAGTGCTTCGCGGGCGACGCCGCGATGAGGGTCGCGACCGACGCGGTGCAGGTCTTCGGGGGCTACGGCTACACGCGCGAGTACCCGGTCGAGCGCTTCATGCGCGACGCGAAGATCACGCAGATCTACGAGGGCACCAACCAGATCCAGCGTGTCGTCGTCGCCCGCGAGCTCCTCCGCGGGTAGCCGGGCGTTTCGGTCATTGACGACGCCCCGCCCGAGTGATAGGTGTCTAGACATCCTGACAGCGGGAGGCCCGTCGACGTGAACTATCGTCCAGGGATTCCGCGGTACCTCCAGATCGCCGACGCCGTCCGTCACGACCTGCGCGGCGAGGGCGAGCGCATCCCGTCCGAGCATGCGCTCTGCAAGCAGTTCAAGGTGAGCCGGCCGACCGTCCGCCAGGCGCTCGACGTCCTGGTGGAGGAGGGGCTCCTCTACCGGCACGCGGGGCGCGGGACCTTCTCGACGCCGTCGGGCGCCTCCGACCGCAAGCTCCGGGTGATCGGCTCGGTCGGCGACATGATCGCGCTGGGCGACGAGTCGTGGTTCAAGCTGATCGCGCGCGAGATCGTGCCCGTGCCGGCCAACATCGCGCAGGCGCTCAAGCTGCCGCCCCGCTCGTCGGTCTACCGCATCAGCGGCGTCCGTCACGCGGACGTCGGACCCTTCCAGCACGTGACCGCGTACATGCCGCTGACGATCGGCACGGCCCTCTCCGACGAGGACCTCTCCAAGACGTCCCTGATCGGCGCGATCGAGCGCGTGCTCGGCGTGCCGATCAAGTCCATGGAGCAGGTCGTGGACGCGGTGCTGGCGCCGCGCCAGATCGCCGAGCTCCTGCAGCTCCGGCCGCGCTCGCCGCTGCTCCTCTTCGAACGCACCTACTTCGCCGCCGGCGGCGAGCCCGTCGAGTACGCGATCACGTACCAGACCGGGCGGCGCTACCCCTATCGCCTGGTCCTCTCGCGCGCCGAGCGGCGGAGCTGACGCATGGCGTACCGGATCGGGTTCGACGTCGGCGGGACGTTCACCGACTTCGTCCTCCAGTCCCCGTCCGGGGAGCTCCTCACCGCGAAGCGGCTGACGACCTACCCGGACCCGTCGGAGGCGTGCCTGGCGGGCCTCGACGGGCTGGTCGCGCAGGGCGGCGTGACCTGGCGCGACGTCGCCCAGGCGGTGCACGGCACGACCCTCGGCTCGAACGTCGTCATCGAGCGCAAGGCGAGGGGCGTCGGGCTCCTCACCACGCGCGGCTTCCGCGACGTGCTCACCATCGGGCGCGAGAAGCGCTACCAGGTCTACGACCTCCAGATCGAGAAGCCGGCGCCGCTGATCCCGCGCCGCCTCATCGGCGAGGTCACGGAGCGGATCCTGGCGGACGGGAGCGTGCGGACGCCGCTCGACGAGGCCGACGCGCGCCGCGCGATCCGGGAGCTCGCGGCCCGCGGCGTGCGGACCCTGGCGATCTGCCTGCTGCACGCGTACCTGAACCCGGCGCACGAGAAGCGGCTCGCCCGGCTCGTCGCCGACGAGGCGCCGGACGTCGCGGTCACGCTCTCGCACGAGGTCTCGCCGACCTTCCGCGAGTACGAGCGCACCTCGACGACGGTCGTGAACGCCTACGTCATGACGGCGGTCCGCGAGTACCTCCGGGCGCTGGCCGCCGCCATGCGCGAGCGCGGCTACGGCGGCCGGCTCTTCGTCATGCAGTCCTCGGGCGGCGTCGCGACGGCGGAGGCGATGCAGCGCTACCCGGTGCGGATGATCGAGTCGGGCCCCGCCGCGGGCGCCCTAATGGCGGCGGTCTACGGCGAGCTCACCGGCCACCGCGACCTGATCGCCTTCGACATGGGCGGGACGACGGCCAAGCTCGCGCTGATCGAGAAGGGCCGGCCATACACGACGACGGCGTTCGAGCTCCACCGCGTGAACAACGCGCCGGGCAGCGGGCTGCCGATGAACATCCAGGCGCTCGACCTCGTCGAGATCGGGGCGGGCGGCGGCTCGATCGCGCGGGCCAGGCTCGGTGTGATCGCCGTCGGGCCGGAGAGCGCCTCGTCCACGCCCGGCCCGGTGTGCTACGGCCGCGGCGGTGCGGAGCCGACGGTGACCGACGCCGACGTCGTCCTCGGCTACATCAACCCCGACTACTTCGCCGGCGGCTCGCTCAAGCTCCGCGCGGACGCCGCGGCGCGGGCGATCGAGGAGAAGCTCGCGCGCCCCCTCGGCCTGCCGCTCGCGGAGGCCGCGTGGGGCGTCCACGCGATCGTCAACACCAACATGGAGCTCGCGACCCGCGTCGTTTCCATCGAGCGCGGCCGCGACCCGCGCGAGCTGACGTTCGTCGCCTTCGGCGGCTCCGGCCCCGTGCACGGCTGCCGTCTCGCGCAGGCGCTCGGCGTCCCCCGCGTGATCCTGCCCGCGGCGGCCGGCGTCACCGCCGCGATCGGGCTCCTCGCCGCGGAGGTCAGGTTCGACGTCGCGCGGACGTACGTGCGCCGGATCGACGCCGCGGACCCGGCGCGGCTCACGGCGATGTACGACGAGATGGCGGCGCAGGCGCTCGAGGTCGTCCGCGAGTCGGCGGTGGCCGGCGACGTCACGCTGGCGCGCGCGGCCGACGCGCGCTACGTCGGCCAGGGCTACGAGCTGACGGTGCCCGTGCCCGCGGGCGCGCTCGACGCCGCGGCGCTCGCCCGCGTCCGCGCGGCGTTCGACGAGGTCTACGCCGCGCGCTACGGCTACGCGAACCCCGCCGAGCCCGTCGAGGTCGTCACCTGGAAGCTCTCCGCGGTCGGCGGCTCGCCGCGCATCGCGCTCGCCAAGGCCGCCGCGCGCGGCGGCGACGGCGCGCCGAAGGGGACGCGGCGCGCGTACTTCCCGGAGGCGCGCGGCTACGTGGACACGCCGGTGTACGACCGCTACGCGCTGGCGGCCGGCGCCCGCGTCGAGGGGCCGGCGATCGTCGAGGAGCGCGAGTCCACGACGGTGCTCCCGCCCGGCGTGGCGGCGACCGTGGACGAGTACGCGAGCCTCGTGGCGGAGCTCGAATGAGCGCGCTGGACCCGATCACCCTCGGCGTGATCTGGGGCGCGCTCCAGTCGATCGCCGTCGAGATCGGCACGACCGTCCACCGGACGGCGTACTCGGAGCAGGCGCGCGAGGGCCAGGACTTCTCCGTCGCGGTGTTCGACCCGCGGGGCCGCATGGTGGCCCAGGGGCCCTACTCGCCGGGCCACATGGGCGCGATGTCGTTCGCCGTGAAAAACGCGCTCGCGGCCCATCCGGTCGAGACGCTGCGCCCGGGCGACGCGATCCTCCTGAACGACCCGCTGCTCGGCTCGGGCCACCTCCCGGACTTCTTCGTCACGCAGCCCGCGTTCCACGCGGGCGCGCTCGTCGGCTTCGCCGTGAACATCCTCCACCACACGGACGTCGGGGGCCAGCGGCCCGGCAGCCAGGGCGTGGAGGGCGTCTTCGACTACTTCCAGGAGGGGCTTCGCATTCCGCCGACCAAGGTCTGGCGCGAGTACCAGGAGGACCCCGGCGTCGTCGCCATCATCGCGGCCAACACGCGCACCCCCGAGAAGGTCCTCGGCGACCTGCGGGCGCAGCGGAGCGCGCTCAGAGTCGGCGAGCTCAGGCTCCAGGAGCTCGCGGCGCGCTACGGCCGCGACACGCTCGCCCGCGCGATGGACGAGATCATCGAGCGGACGGAGACGAACATGCGCGCGGCGATCCGCGCGTTTCCCGACGGCGCCTACGCCTTCGAGGACTTCATGGACGACTGCGGGCCGGAGACCGCGCCGCTCCGCGTCGCCGTCACCGTGACGGTCGCCGGCGACTCGATGGTCGTCGACTTCGAGGGCTCGAGCCCGCAGACCGCGTCGGGCATGAACTCCTACATCAACTACACGCGCTCCTACTCGTACGCGGCGGTGAAGTGCCTCGCCGACCCGTTCGGCCCGATGAACGAGGGCGCGCTCCGGCCGATCACGGTGCGGGCGCCCGAGGGCTCGTTCCTGAACCCGCGGCCGCCGGCCGGCGGGGGACCGCGCGCGATCATCTGCTACCGGACGTTCGAGTCGGTCATCGGCGCCCTCGCCAAGGCCGTGCCCGACCGCGTCGCGGCGGCCGCCTCACACATGGCGAACCCGACCTTCGGGGGCTGGGACCGCGCGCGGAAGCGCCGGTTCGTCGCCTACGAGCTGGTGCTCTCGGGCACCGGCGCGCGCGCGACGAAGGACGGATGCGAGGCGATGTCGTGGGCGTTCAACGCCTCGAACATCCCGGTGGAGGCGCAGGAGGCGAACCAGCCGATCGTCGTCGAGCGCTTCGAGCTGATCCGCGACTCGGCGGGCGCGGGACGGTTCCGCGGCGGCTGCGGGATCCGGCGCGACATGCGCTTCCTCGCCGACGAGGGAAAGCTCACGAACCTCTCGGACCGCCAGAAGTTTCCGCCGTACGGCCTCTTCGGCGGCGAGCCGGGCCGGCTCGGCCGCACCGTGCTGAACCCCGGGCCCGGCGAGCAGGTCGTCCACGGCAAGGCCTCGCGCGAGTTCGCCTACGCCGACGTCCTCTCCTTCCAGCAGTCGGGCGCGGGCGGGTACGGCGACCCGTTCGAGCGCGAGCCCCGCCGCGTGCTCGAGGACGTGCTCGACGACTACGTGTCGGTCGGGGCCGCGCGGCGCGAGTACGGTGTCGTGATCGCGGGCTCCGGGATCGACCTCCGGGTGGACGAGACGGCCACACGCGAGCTCCGGAAGAAGGTGCGGGCATGATCCGCTTCACCGCGGAGCAAGAAGACTTCCGCAGGGCCGTCGCGCGGTTCGTCGACGCCGAGGTGGCGCCGGCGGCCGAGGCGCTCGACGAGCGGGCGGAGTTCCCGGCGAAGCTCTTCAGGCGCCTGGGCGAGCTCGGCTACCTCGGCCTCCGCTACCCGGAGGCCTACGGCGGCGCCGACGCCGACATGGTGACCTACTGCCTCTTCGCCGAGGAGCTGGCGCGCGGCTCGCTCTCGGTGGCCGCGGCCGCCGCCATGCAGTCGCTCATGGGCACGCACTTCATCTACAAGTACGGCTCGGAGGCGCTCCGCCGGAAGTACCTGGTGCCCGCGCTGCGCGGCGAGCTGGTCGCGACGTTCGCGCTCACGGAGCCGAACGCGGGCTCCGACGTCGCGAACATCACCACGCGCGCCGAGCGCCGCGGCGACCGCTGGGTCCTGCGCGGCGGCAAGACCTGGGTGACCAACGCGCCGGTCGCCGACGTCCTCACGGTGGCCGCGAAGACCTCGGCCGAGCGCGGGATGAAGAACATCGCGCTCTTCCTCCTGGACCGCGCGACGATGCGCGGGATCGCGCTCGGCAAGAAGATCGAGAAGATGTCGGTGCGCGCCTCGGAGACGGGGGAGATCCTGCTCGAGGACGTCGAGGTGCCGGCCGAGCACCTGCTCGGCGGCGAGGGCGGCGGCGTCGAGAAGATCGGCGGCATCCTGTCGGAGATCCGCGTGATGACCGCCGCCATCTCCGTCGGCCTCGCGCGCGCCGCGTACGGGGCGGCGCTCGCCTACGCCCGCGAGCGCCAGGCGTTCGGGAAGCCGATCGTCGAGCACCAGGCGATCGCCTTCAAGCTCGCCGACATGCTCACCGAGCTTCACGCGGCGACGCTCCTGACCTACCAGGCCGCGGCGCGGCTCGATGCGGGGCTCCCGCTCACGCGCGAGGCCGCGATGGCGAAGCTCGTCGCCTCGGAGATGGCCGTGAGGGTCACCGACGAGGCGGCGCGGATCTTCGCCTCGTACGGCCTCGCCATGGAGTACCCGGTGCAGCGCTACTTCCGCGACGCGCGCTTCCTCCTGCCGGGCGGTGGGACCTCGGAGATCCTGCGCCTGGTGATCGGCCGCGACCTCGACTGGGACCGGGGCCAGGCGTTCGCATGAGCGGCGAGGTGCCGCCGCGCGGGCGCTGGTGGGAGGACTTCACGGTCGGGGAGGCGCTCGTGACGGGTCGGCGCACCGTGGAGGCCGGCGACGTCTCGCGCTTCGCCGGCCTCACGGGCGACTTCAACCCGCTGCACACCGACGCGGAGTTCGCGAAGACGACGCCGTTCGGCGCGCGTGTCGCGCACGGGATCCTGACGCTCGCGGTGTCGAACGGCCAGCAGAACCTCGCGGGCTGGTTCGAGGGCACGACGCTCGCGCTCCTGGGCCTCGACCGGCTCCGCTTCACCGCGCCCGTGAAGTTCGGCGACACCGTGCACACCGAGATGACGGTGAAGGAGCGTCGTGAGGCGCAGAAGCCCGACCGCGGTGTCGTGATCTTCGACGTGACCGTGAAGAACCAGCGCGGCGAGGCGGTGTGCACCTACGAGGAGAGCGTCCTCATGCGGAGGCGGCGATGAGGCGAGTGGCGCTGGTCGGCGCGGGGGTCTCGAAGTTCGGCGTGCGCAAGGCGAGCTACCGCGACCTCATCTGGGAGGCCGGCAAGGCGTGCTTCGACTCCGTGCCCGCCGTGAAGCCGAAGGACGTCGAGGGGCTGGTCGTCGGCTCCGTCATGCCGGAGCGCACGGCCTTTCAGTCGCACATCTCCTCGATGGCCGCGGAGGCGCTCGGGATCAGGCCAAGCGCGCTCAGCGCGCGCACCGAGCACATGTGCGCGTCGGGCACGGTCGGCATCCGCTACGCCTACGCGTTCATCGCGGCGGGGCTCGCGGACCTCGTCATGGTGCTCGGCGTCGAGAAGCTCAACCAGCCGGCCGGCGAGGAGGCCATCCTCAACATGGGGACGGGCGTGGACCGCGAGTGGGAGGCCGCGTTCGGCCTCACGGCCCCGCCGTGCTTCGCGCTCGCCGCGCAGCGGCACATGGCCGAGTACGGCACGACCGAGGAGCAGCTCGCGCTGGTCGGCGTGAAGAACCACACCCACGCCATGAAGAACCCGAACGCGCACTTCACCAAGGGCGCGACGCTCGACCAGGTGCTGTGCTCGCGGATGATCTCGACGCCGCTGCGCCTCTACATGTGCTCGCCGATCACCGACGGCGCCGCCGCGGTCGTCCTCGCGTCGGAGGAGCGCGCGCGCGCGCTGACCGACACGCCCGTCTGGATCCGGGGGACCGGCCAGGCGCTCGACGGCTTCCAGCTCTCCTCGCTCCACGCGGACTACGCGCACTGGCCCGCCCTCAAGCGCGCCGCCCAGGCCGCGTACCAGATGGCGGGCGTCGGGCCGCACGAGATGGACCTGGCCGAGGTCCACGACTGCTTCGCCATCGCGGAGCTGATCGCGTACGAGGAGCTCGGCTTCTGTCACAAGGGCGAGGCCGGTGCGTTCGTCGCCGAGGGGCGGAGCGACTACGGCGGGGACGTCGTGGTGAACCCGCGCGGCGGGCTGATCGGCTGCGGGCATCCGCTCGGCGCGACCGGCGTCGCCCAGGCCGCCGAGGTCTTCGCCCAGCTCCGCGGCGAGGCGGGCGCGCGTCAGGTCCCCGGCGCCGCCGTCGGGCTCACCCACAACAACAGCGGCATGGGCGAGCACGTGGTCATGATCTACGGGAAGGAGCCGGCGTGACCACGTCCGTCGCGGTGCTCGGCGCCGGGCGGATCGGGCGCCAGATCGCGCTCGCGTTCGCCCTCGGCGGCCACCGCGCGCTCCTTATAGATCTGAAGGCGCGCGCCGGCGCCGAGCGCGCCGCGCTCTTCGCCGACGTCCGGCGGGAGCTCGCGCGCGACCTCGCGCTGATGGGCGAGGAGGGCGTGCTCGGCGGCGGGGACGCCGCCGCCGTCCTCCGGCGCATCGAGGACCGGGCGGGCCTCGACGGGCTCGCGGGCTGCGCCTTCGTCCAGGAGGCGCTGCCCGAGATCCCCGAGCTCAAGCGCGACGTGTTCCGGCGGCTCGCGGGGCGGCTCGCGCCCGACGCGGTCCTCGCCTCCACGAGCTCGACGATCTCGCCCGCCCACCTCGTGGACGCGGTCGAGCGCCCGGAGCGCTTCCTCGTCGCCCACTGGCTCAACCCGGCGCACATCATCCCGCTCGTCGAGGTGGTCCCGAGCGCGCGGACGTCGGCCGGCGTCGTCGCGCGCACGCTGGCGATCCTCGAGCGGCTCGGCAAGGTCCCGGTCCGCTGCGGCGACTCACCGGGGTTCATCGGCCCGCGGCTGCAGGCGCTGCTCATGAACGAGGCCGTGCGCCTCGTCGAGGAAGGCGTCGCGACGCCCGAGGACGTCGATCGCGCGTTCAAGGCCGGAATGGGCTTTCGCTACGCGCAGGTGGGCATCTTCGAGTTCATCGACTGGGGCGGCGTGGACATCCTCCACCGCGCGAGCGCGTTCCTCGCGACGGCGCTCGGCGACGCCCGGTTCAAGCCGGCGCGGCTCGTCGAGGAGAAGATGGCGAAGAACGAGCTCGGGCCCAAGACCGGGCGCGGTTTCTTCGACTACGCGGGCGAGAAGCGCGACCGCTTCGAGAGCGAGAAGATCCGCGCGCTCCTGAGGCAGCTCCGAAGGGAACGGGCGGCGCCGTGATCCTCATCGAGCACGCGACCGTCGTCACCGTGGACCGCGAGCGGCGCGTCCTGCGCGACGGCTCCGTGCTGGTGGACGGCCGCGACATCGTCCAGGTGGACGTCGCGGCACGGGTGAGGCCGCCGCGGCCGCCCGACCGCGTCATCGACGGCCGGCGGCGCGTCGTGCTCCCGGGCTTCGTGGACGCGCACGTCCACCTGTCGGAGCACCTGAACCGCGGGCTCCTGCCGGACGACGTCCCGGTGGACCGCTATCTTCCCGACTGGCTGATCCCGCTCTACTCGGTGATGACGCCGGAGGAGGAGAAGTACGCGGCGCTCCTCGCCTGCATCGAGATGATCCGCACGGGGACCACGACCTTCTGCGAGGCGGGCACGCTCTTCGACGTCGCCGCCGTCGCCGACGCGGTCGAGCAGGCGGGCATGCGCGCGATCCTCGGCCGCTGGACGTGGGACCTCGCCGACGGCCCCGGGCGCATGAAGCAGACGACCGCCGAGGCCCTCCGGGCGAACGAGGCGATGCTCGCGGAGGTGCACGGGCGCGCGGCCGGGCGGATCGGCGCGTGGCCGCTGCTCCTCGGCTTCGGCGCGTGCTCGCCCGGCCTCATCCGGGGCGCCAAGGCGCTCGCCGACCGCCGCGGCGTCGGCTGGGGGATGATGCACCTGGCGTCGCATCCGTCGCGAAAGACCCGGGACAACATGCCGCTCAGCGAGCTCGATGAGCTCGGCGTCCTCGCCCCGAACGCGAAGCTCGCTCACATGGTGTACGTGGACGACGCCGACATCGGGCTGCTCGCGCGGCGGGGCGTCAAGATCGCCCACTGCCCGACCGCGGGCCTGAAGCACACGAAGGGGCTCGCCGCGCACGGCCGCTTCCCCGAGATGGCGGACGCCGGCGTCTGCGTCGCCCTCGGCGGCGACAGCGGCAACGGCTCGAACCACTTCGACATGCTGCGCATCATGTACCTCGTCGCGACCATCTATAAGGACGCGCGCCTGGACGTCTCCGTACTCCCGGCCGAGCGCGTCCTCGAGATGGCGACGATCCGGGGCGCCGAGGCGCTCCTGCTCGACGGGGAGATCGGCTCGCTCGAGCCGGGCAAGCGCGCCGATCTCGTCCTGTACGATCTCGACACGCCGGAGTGGCGGCCGCTCCTGAACCCGGTGAACAACCTGGTCTACGCGGCGAGCGGCGCGAGCGTGCGCACGGTGCTGATCGACGGCCGGATCGTCCTCGACGAGGGACGTCTCGCGACGCTCGACGAGCGGGCGGTGTACGAGCGCGTCGAGGTGCTGGCGCGGGAGCAGATCGCGCGTGCCGGCCTGCCGATCGAGTCGAAGTGGCCGGTGATCGCATGACCTACTTCCGGGCGCTCGATCCGTTCCCGCTGGAGTCGGCGGACCACACGAAGCTCCACGAGTTCTACACGCGGCTCGCCGGGGGCCGGCTCGCGACCACGAAGTGCCGCGGCTGCGGCCGGAGCGCGTGGCCGCCGCGCGGCTTCTGCCCCGAGTGCGGCTCGGATGCGTTCGACTGGACGGACCTGCCGGGCGAGGGCACGGTGCACGCGTTCACGGTGCAGGAGACGGGGCTCCCCGCGGGCTTCGAGGCGCCGCGCGTCTTCGCGATCGTGAACGTGGACGGCCACCGCGTCTTCTCGATCCTCACCGACGCCGACCCCGCGGCGGTGAAGCTCGGCCAGCGCGTGCGGCTCTCGCCCCTGCGCGTGGCCGACGACCCGAAGGGCAACCCGCGCTGGCTCCCCGCCTTCAGGGTGGTATGAATCCGGTACCGCGACTCACGGTGCGCGACGGACGGACCGGGACGGGTGATTCCGGTGGGGCACGGGCGTGGCGACAGCCCGGGCGCCCGTGCCCTGTCCCATGAAAATCCTGATCGCGAAGCCGGGGCTCGACGGCCACGATCGCGGCGCCAAGGTCGTCGCGCACGCGCTGCGCGACGCGGGCGTCGAGGTCGTCTACTCGGGCCTCAAGCGGACGCCCGACGAGATCGTGCAGGCGGCGATCCAGGAGGACGTGGACGTCGTGGGGCTGTCGGTCCTCTCGGGCGCGCACGTCCTGCTCGCGCGGCGCGTGCTCGAGGGACTCCGCGCCAACGGCGCGGACGACATCCAGGTGGTCGTCGGCGGGATCGTCCCGCCGCGTGACGTGGACGAGCTGAAACGGATCGGCGTCGCCCGCGTCTTCCCCATGGGGACGCCGCTGCCGGACATCGTCGCCGCGTTCAAGAATCCGCTCTGAAAGAGGATGGCCATGAAAGAGCTGCGGGCGCACGCGGGCTTTCCGATCAAGCCGGTCTACGGCCCCGAGGACGCGGCCGGCGTGGAGTTCGAGCGCGACATCGGCCGGCCGGGCGAGTACCCGTACACGCGCGGCATCCACCCCCACATGTACCGCGAGCGGCTCTGGACCATGCGCCAGTACGTCGGGTTCGGCACGCCGGCCGAGACGAACGCGCGCTTCAAGTACCTCATGGGGCACGGCCAGGACGCGCTCAACGTCGCGTTCGACCTCCCGACCCAATTGGGGCTCGACTCCGACGACCCGCGCGCCGAGGGCGAGGTCGGGCGCGTCGGGATGGCGATCGACTCCCTCGCCGACATGGAGGACGCATTCGCCGGGATCCCGCTCGACCGTGTGAGCGTCTCGCTCACGATCAACAGCATGGCGGCGCCGATCACCGCGATGTACTACGCCGTCGCCGCCAAGCAGGGCGCCGCCGCCGAGCGCGTGGTCACGACGCCGCAGAACGACATCCTCAAGGAGTTCATCGCGCGCGGCACGTGGGTGTATCCGGTCGAGCCGTCGCTCCGGCTCGTCGCCGACCTCATCGAGTTCTCGGCGAAGCGCTACCCGCGCTCGAACCCCGTCTCGGTGTGCGGCTACCACATCCGCGAGGCCGGCTGCACCACCGCGCAGGAGATGGCGTACGGCCTCGCCATCGCCGCCGCGTACGTCGAGCTGATGCGCGCGCGGGGGGTGTCCGTCGACGAGTTCGCGCCGCGCATCTCGTTCAACTTCACCGCGTGGGGGAAGATCTTCGAGGAGGTCGCGAAGTTCCGCGCCGGCCGGCGCCTTTACGCGCGGATGATGCGCGAGCGCTTCGGGGCTCGGGACCCGAAGTCGTGGATGTTCCGCAGCCTGATCGGCGGCGGCGGCTCGGCGTTCGTCATGCAGGAGCCGGAGAACAACATCGTGCGCGGCGCCTACATCGCGCTGGCGGCGGCGCTGTCGGGCGCTCAGACGGTCGCGCTGCCGACGTACGACGAGGCCTACACGATCCCGTCCGCCAAGGCCCAGCTCCTGGCGCTCCGCACGATGCAGATCTGCGCCGAGGAATCGGGCGCCGCCGACACGGTCGATCCGCTCGCGGGCTCGTATTATGTCGAGGCGCTGACGAACGAGATGGAGCGGGCGATCCTCGCGGAGCTCCAGCGCGTCGAGCGGATGGGCGGGATCGTCGAGGCGGTGAAGAGCGGCGCGCTCCAGGCCGAGGTCGCGCGGCAGGCGTACCTCTTCGAGCAGAAGCTCGTCTCCGGCGAGGTCCCGAAGGTCGCGGCGAACTGCCACGTCGGCGATCGTCCGGTCGAGGCCGACCGCGAGGTCGAGCTCTACGCGCTCGACCCGAAGGCGGCCGACGCCCAGGTCGGCCGGCTCGCGCGGGTGCGGCGTGAGCGCGACGGACGCGCCGTCGCCGCGGCCCTCCGCCGGCTCGGCGACGAGGCGCGCGGGACCGCGAACCTCATGGAGCCCATCATGCAGTCCGTCGTCGCCTACGCGACACTCGGCGAGATCGCGCGCGTCCTGAAGGACGTTTTCGGCGAGCACAAGGAGCCGGTGAAGTTCTGAGCATGGTCGACGCCTTCCAGATCATCGGCACGACGGTCAAGAAGCGCGACGGCGCCGAGAAGGTGACGGGCCGCACGTGCTACCTCCACGACCTCGAGCTGCCGCGCCTGGCCCACGGGAAGATCCTCCGCGCGCGCGTCCCTCACGCGCGGATCCTCCGGATCGACGCCTCGCGGGCGCGGGCGCTCCCGGGCGTCCTCTGCGTTCTGACGGGCGACGACGTCGAGCCGATCCGGTTCGGCTTCGCCGGGGACCAGACGGCGCTCAAGCGCGGCAAGGTCCGCTGCATCCGCGACGAGGTCGCCGCGGTCGCGGCGGAAACGCCGGAGCTCGCCCAGGCGGCGCTCGACCTCGTCCGCGTCGAGTACGCGGAGCTGCCCGCGGTCTTCGACCCGGCGGCCGCGCTCGCGCCGGGCGCCCCGCTCGTGCACGAGGAGCTCGGGACCAACCGGCACACGCTCCGCCACCAGTTCACCCACGGCGACGTGGACCGCGCCGTCGCCGACGCGGCGGTGGTCGTCGAGAACACGTATCGTCTCCCGTTCGTGACGTCCGCGTGCCTGGGCACGATGGTCGCGATCGCCGACTGGGACGGGGCCGGCGACCGCGTCACCATGTGGACGACGACCCAGGTCCCGTTCCTCTACCAGCGCGACCTGGCGGCCGCGCTCGGGATCACGGGCGACCTCGTGCGCGTCCTGCAGCCGCCCGTCGGCGGGAACTTCGGCCGCGGCCTCGACCTCTACCCGATCGACGTGATCGCGGCGCTCCTCGCGCGGCGGGTGCGGCGGCCGGTGAAGATCGAGTTCGACCGCGTGGAGGAGTTCATCGCGTGCCCGACGCGCGAGCCGTGCGCGATCCGCCTCCGGACCGCGGCCGACCGCGACGGTCGGCTGCTCGCGCGCGACGCCCACGTGACGATCGACAACGGCGCCTACACGTCCTGGGGCTCGACGACGCCGTACGTGATGCTCTCGACGGTCGCGGGCCTCTACCGGGTGCCCAACGTGCGCTTCGACTCGACGATCGCCTACACCAACAACCCCTACTCGGGCTCGATGCGCGGTTACGGCAACCCCGAGTCCACCTTCGCCGTCGAGTCGCAGATGGACGAGCTCGCGGAGCGGCTCGGGCTGGACCGGCTCGAGTTGCGGCGGCGGAACGCGTCGAAGCCGGGCGACGTGAACCCGCAGGGGTTCCTGCTGACGTCGTTCGCGATGGCCGAGTGCATCGAGGCCGCGGCCGCGGAGATCCGGCACGGGGCGCCGCCGCCCCGGCCCGGCTGGCGGCGGGGCGTGGGCTACGCGGGGATGTTCCACGTCGGCGGCGGGGCGCGCATCTACCGCTCCGACGGCTGCGGCGCCATCGTCAAGCTCGACGACTTCGGCCGGGTCACGCTCCTGACGGGCGCGTCGGAGATCGGTCAGGGCTCGGAGACGGTCCTCGCGATGATCGTCGCCGAGACGCTCGGCGTGCCGCTCGAGCGCGTGGACGTCGTCAACTCCGACACGAGCGTGCGGCCGTGGGACGTCGGCACGCACGCGAGCCGCACCACGTTCGTCGCCGGCAATGCGGCGCGCCTCGCCGCCGAGAAGATCAGGGGCCTGCTCCTCGAGGCGGCCGCCGCCGAGCTGGAGGAGCCCGCGGCGGCGCTCGACATCCGGGCCGGCTTCGTGTTCGTCCGGGCGAACCCCGCGCGCCGGCTCGCGTACGAGGAGGCGGCGCGCGCGGGGCACTTCAAGGACCACGGGCGCATGCTCGTCGCCGAGGCCTTCTACGATCCGCCGACGGCGATGCTCGACAAGGACCTCCAGGGCAACGTCTCCGCCGCGTACACGTCGGCGTTCCAGGCCGTCCGCGTGGACGTGGACCCCGAGACCGGCGAGATCCGGGTCGGGAAGATCGTGTCCGCCCACGACGTCGGCCGCGCGCTCAACCCGGGCGCCGCCGAGGGCCAGGTCCACGGCGGCATCCACATGGGGCTCGGGTACGCGCTGTCGGAACAGCTCGTCGTCGCCGAGGGCCAGATCCTGACGCAGTCCTTCATGGACTACGCGCTCCTGAAGGCGGACGACATGCCCGAGATCGTCGTGCGGCTCATCGAGACCGTGGACGCGGAAGGGCCCTTCGGCGCGAAGGGGCTCGGCGAGTCCGGCGTGATCCCCGTCGCGGCCGCGGTCGCCAACGCCGTGAAGGACGCGATCGGCGTCCGCTTCACCGAGCTCCCCATCACGCCCGCGCGCGTCCGCGCGGCCCTGGAGGCGAAGCGGCCGTGAGGATCAGGTGACGACGACTACCGCCATTCGCGGCGGAGCTTCCGCAGGGCTCCCTTCGGATAAACTCCGGTCAGGCTGCCGGGGTAGCCGGCCAGCGTCTCCTCAGTGCAGGTGAGGACGATGCGACCAGCTCTCCTCCGAGTCCGGCCCCGACGACGGACGCACTTTACAGTCTTCATCGAAAGTAAAGCTACGGTGTTCGCGGCGCCGGGTCAAGGACCCCGGCGGGCACGTCGCGCGGGACGCGGGCGATGAGGCTCTTCGACGGCGTCCGTGTCCTCGATCTCTCGCGGATGCTCGCCGGCCCCTACGGCTCCCAGCTCCTCGCCGACCTGGGCGCCGAGGTGATCAAGATCGAGGAGCCCGACGGCGGCGACCCGGTCCGCGGCATGGGACCGCCGTTCCTCCCCGGCGGCGAGTCGGCGTACTTCCTCGCGATCAACCGGAGCAAGAAGTCGGTGGCGCTCAACCTCACGAAGGAGGCGGGGCGCGAGGTGTTCTACGACCTCGTCCGCCGGTCCGACGTCGTCCTCGAGAACTTCCGCCCGGGCGTCATGGAGCGACTCGGGTGCGGCTGGGCGAAGCTCTGGTCGCTGAACCAGCGCCTCGTCGTGTGCTCGATCTCCGCCTACGGGCAGGAGGGGCCGTACCGCGACCGGCCGGCGTTCGATCTGGCGCTCCAGGCGATGGGCGGCGCGATGTCGCTCACCGGCGAGCCCGGGCGCGCGCCCGTGCGCATGGGCCTCCCCGTGGCCGACCTCGCGGGGGGCCTGTTCGGCGCGCTCGCCGTCGCGGGCGCCCTGCTCCGGCGCGAGCGGACCGGCGAGGGCGCGCGCATCGATCTCTCGCTGCTCGACTGCCAGGTCTCGCTCCTGACCTACGTCGCCCAGTACTTCTGGGCCGACGGCCGCGTGCCCGGGCCGCTCGGCTCGGCGCACGCCTCCGTCGCGCCCTACGGCGCGTGCGCGACGCGCGACGGCCACGTGGTCGTCGCGGTGTTCACCGAGAAGTTCTGGGGCGGCTTCTGCAAGGCGCTCGGGCGCCCGGAGTGGGAGCGCGACCCGCGCTTCCTGACGAACCGCGACCGCGTCGCGAACCGCGCGGCGCTGATGCCGCTCGTCGAGGCGGAGCTCGCGACGCGCACGACGGCGGACTGGCTCGCGCGCCTGGAGGCCGAGGGCGTGCCCGCGGCGCCGATCCAGAGCGTCGATCGCGTGCTCGACGATGTCCAGATCCGGCAGCGCGGGATGGTCGTCGAGATGGACCACCCGGTCCACGGCCGCGTGCCCACGCTCGGCACCCCGCTGAAGGTGGACGGCGCGATGGGGCTCAGCGTCGCGCCGCCGCCGCGTCTTGGCGAGCACACCGACCGCGTGCTCCGGGAGCTCCTCGAGTATCCGGCCGCGCGGATCGCCGAGCTCCGCAGCACGGGGGCGATCGGGTGAGACTCGCCGTCCTCGGCGGAGGCAACGGCGGGTTCACGACGGCGGCCGACCTCGCGCTCGCCGGCCATCGCGTCAGGCTCTGGGCGCGGTCCAAGACGGCGCTCGGCCCGCTGGTCGACGACCCCACGATCACGCTCGTCGCGGAGGGGCGGCAGGGCAGCGCGCGCCTCGAGCGCGCGACGACTGATCTCGGCGAGGCGGTCGAGGGCGCGGAGATCCTCGTGGCGCCCCTGCCCGCGACGAGCCACGACGACCTCGCGAAGCGGCTCGCGCCCCACGTCACCGAGCGTCAGATCGTCCTGCTCACGCCGGGGACGCTCGGGAGCGTCGTGCTCGCGCGCGGCCTCGCGCGCGAGGGCGGGAGGATGCCGTACGCGCTCGCCGAGACGGGGACGCTCCCGTACCTCACGCGGAAGACGGGACCGGCGGCGGTGCGGGCCCCGGTGCGCGCGGCGAACCTGCCGGCCGGCGTCTTTCCCGCGTCGCGCGCCGGCGCCGTGCTGAAGCGCCTCACGGAGCTTTTCCCCGCGCTCCGTCCGTGCGCCGACGCGCTCGACGCCGCGCTGACGAACGCGGGCCCGGTCATCCACCCGCCGCTGGTCCTCCTGAACGCGGGCGCGATCGACGGCGGCCGCTTCGACGTCCACGCGGCCGGCACGACGCCGAGCGTGCGTCGGCTCATCGACGCGGTGGACGGCGAGCGCGCCGCCACGCGGCAGGGCTGGCGCTACCCGGCGCCCCACTACGAGCTCGCGACCTACTACGACGAGCGCCGCGCCGCCGAGGGCCTCTACGGCGCGGGCGCCAAGGCGAAGCTCCTCGCGAGCGGGCTCTGGAGCGAGACCCTGACCTTCGAGCACCGCTACGTCGTCGAGGACGCGGCGCTGGGGCTCTCGCTCTTCGAGTCGGCGGCGCGCGCCGCGGGCGTCGCGACGCCCGCGACCACCGGGCTCCTGCTCCTGTTCGGCGCCCTCCTCGGCCGCGACCTCTCGGGCCGCGGCCGCGCCCTCGAGCACCTGGGGCTCGGCGACCTGAGCCGGCGCGAGATCCGCGCCTTCCTGGAGGCGGGCTGGGTCGCGCCGGCCTGGAACCGGGTGGTGCGGTGAGCGGGGCCCGGCGGGCGTGAGCACGGCGGCGCTCGTCCACGTCGTCGTCAGCGGGCTCGCCACGGGCTCGATCTACGCGCTCGTCGCCATCGCCCTCGTGATCGTCTACAACGCCACCCGCACGCTCAACTTCGCCCAGGGCGAGATGCTCATGGTCTCGACGTTCGTGGGGTTCACGGTCTACCAGCACGCACGGCTGCCGCTCGCCGTCGTGATGCTGATCGCCGTCGCCGCCGCCGCGGCGCTCGGGTGGGCGATCGAGCGCTTCGTCATCCGCCACGCGATCTCCGCCACGCACTTCGAGGTGCTGATCCTCACGCTCGGCGTTTCGCTCGTGCTGCGCTCGGCGGCGGGGCTCGTGTGGACCCACGACGAGTTCCCGTTCCCGTCGCTCTTCACGAACCGGCCGGTGGCGCTCGGCCCGGTGCGCGTCGCGCCCGTGTCGCTCGGGATCATCGGCGCCTCGCTCGTCCTCATGGCGGCGCTCTACGCGCTCTTCGCCTGGACCCGCCTCGGCCGGGCGATGCGCGCCGTCGCCCAGAACCAGCGCGCCGCGCGGCTCATGGGGATCAGCGTCGAGCGCGTGTACTCGGCGTCCTGGGTCCTCGCCGCGGCCGTGGGCGCGATCGCCGGCGTCCTCATCGCGCCGGTGATCTTCCTCTCGTCGAAGATGGGGCTCGTCGCGATCAACGGGTTCATCGCGGCGGTCCTCGGCGGCTTCGGCTCGATGCCGGGCGCCGTCGTCGGCGGGATGCTCCTCGGCGTCATCGAGAATCTCGCGCCGCTCTACCTGCCGTCGGAGATCAAGTACTCCGTGCCGTTTCTCCTGCTGATCGCGATCTTGCTGGTGCGCCCCGGGGGCGTGGTCGGCCGGGTCGCGCGGCGGAAGGTCTGATGGCGCGGGCCGCGCGGGCGCTCGGCGTCGTGGCGGTCCTCGCCTGGCCGTGGCA
>DATFVL010000153.1 GCA_035260325.1 Candidatus Methylomirabilota bacterium
GGCGGGGAAGATCGAGTTCCGGGTGGACAAGAGCGGGATCGTCCACGCCCCGATCGGCAAGAAGTCGTTCGGCGCGGACGCGCTCGAGCAGAACCTGCAAGCGTTCATGGAGGCGATCGTGCGGGCCAAGCCGCCGGCGGCGAAGGGCCACTACATCCGGTCGGTGACCGTCTCGAGCACGATGGGGCCCGGCGTGCCGCTGGATCCGGCGGTGTTCGCATGATCCGGACCAAGGCGCAGAAGCAGGAGCTCGTGACGGCGCTGGCGACGCGGCTGCGGCGCTCGCCCACGGTGTATGTGACCGACTTCACGGGCCTCGACGTCGCGAAGATCACGCAGCTGCGGCGCCGCCTGCGGCAGGCGGGGACCGAGTTCGTGGTCGTCAAAAACACGCTCGCGCTGCGCGCCTTCGGCGACGCGCAGGTGGCGGGGCTCGAGTCACACCTCGCTGGTCCCACGGGGCTGGTGCTCGCTGGGGCGGATCCGGTCGCGGCGGCGAAGGTGCTGGCCGACTTCGCCCGGGAATTCGAGAAGCCCGCCATCAAGGCGGGACTGGTGGACGGCAAGGCCGTGACGCCAGAGCAGGTGAAGCGGCTCGCCAGCCTGCCGTCGCGGACCGAGCTGCTCGCCCAGGTGGGCGGCACGCTGCAGGCGCCGCTGGCGAGCTTCGTCGGTGCGTTGAACGGCTTGCTGCTGAACGTGGTGGGTGCCCTCGAGGCGCTCCGGACCAAGCGCGCTGCCTCGGCGGGCGCCGCTTCTTAAATCGGGTGGGAGACACGGCTATGGCGACGCAGACAAGTTTGAGCAAGAGCGATATCCTCGAAGCCATCGGGAACATGTCGGTGTTTGAACTGGCAGAGCTCATCGAGGCGTTCAAGGAGAAGTTCGGCGTTACGATCACCGCACCCGTGGCGGCCGCGCCCGCGGCTGGTGGCGCTGGCGCAGCGGGCGGTGCAGCGGCGCCCGCGGCTGAAGAGAAGACCGAGTTCACCGTCATCCTGAAGAGCGGCGGTGAGAAGAAGATCCAGGTCATCAAAGAGATCCGGGCGATCACCAGCCTGGGCCTGAAAGAGGCCAAGGACCTGGTGGAGGGCGCGCCCGGCACCGTGAAGGAAGGCGTGTCCAAGCAGGAAGCCGAAGAAATCAAGAAGAAGCTCGAAGCGCAGGGCGCGGCCGTCGAACTGAAGTAGACGCCGGGCTGGACGCCGCGGGCCACTGGGGCCCGCCGGCCCAACTCGGGTCTCCTTTGGTTGACGACATGCGCGGATTTGCCACACTCCTGCTCGCTGGTACGAGCCCCTCGCTCCACCCCCGGTCGGCGTGCCGATGGGGGGCGGGGGCCCTTTCGCATTTGCTTGAGGTTTGACCATGACGAAGACGCTGCCGGTCTTGTCGTTCGCGAAGCTCGATCAGGGGATGCCGATGCCGCATCTCCTCGACATCCAGACGCGCGCGTTCCAGTCGCTCCTGCAGCCGGACGGCAAGGGCGCCGAGCGCACCGACGTCGGGCTGGAACGGGTGTTCAAGGACGTGTTCCCGATCCAAGACGTGAACGGCAACTACTCGCTCGAGTTCGTGAAGTACGGGCTCGGGGATTCCAAGTACACCGTGGAGGAGTGCATCGAGCGGGACATGACCTACTCGGTCCCGCTGAAGGCGACGCTGCAGCTGGTCGTGATGGAGGAGGTGGGCGAGACCACCAAGACCAAGCGGCCCAAGAATATCATCGAGAAGGAAGTCTATCTCGGTGAGCTGCCGATCCTCACCCCGCTGGGCACGTTCGTCATCAACGGCGCCGAGCGGGTGATCGTGTCGCAGCTGCACCGCTCCCCAGGCGTCGTGTTCGAAGAGAGCATCCACCCGAACGGCCAGCGGCTGTTCTCGGCGCGCATCATTCCGTTCCGGGGCTCGTGGGTCGAGTTCACGATCGACATCCACGACGTGGTCTACGTCCACATCGACAAGAAGAAGAAGTTTCCGGCCACGGCCCTGCTGCGGGCCTTCGGCTACGGCACCAACGCCGACGTGCTGAAGCTGTTCTACGCCATGAAGGACATCGACATCACCGGCAAGCTCGAGGGGCGCGCCCAGAAGCGCGAAGTCCTGGGCACCCTGCTGGCGGTCGACGTGCCCGATCCGGAGAACAAGAAGGGCGAGCCGCTCGGGAAGGTCGGCGACGAGTTGACGCTCGAGCAGTTCAACACGTTCCGCCGGGCCGGCATCAGCAAGGTGAAGGTGTTCGCGGGCTATACCTCGCTCGATCTACGCGACGAGGCGCAGCCGACCACGACCCGCGAGCGGCTGGGCGCCTACATCCTGGCCTTCGACGTGCCCGCGCCGGCGACGGGCGAGGTGCTGGCCGAAGGCGGGCGCGAGCTGTCGGACGCCCTCAAGAAGAGGCTCCTCAAGGCCGGGGTCACCAAGGTGGACGTGCTGTTGCCGCCGGGGCGCAGCGAGTCGCCGCTCATCAAGAACACGCTGCTCAAGGACCCGACCCACACCGAGGCCGAGGCCCTGGAGCAGATCTACGCCCTGCTGCGGCCGGGCGAGGCGCCGAACTTGGAGACCGCGCGCCAGGCGCTCGAGCGTCTGTTCTTCCACCCCAAGCGCTACGACCTGGGGCGGGTGGGTCGCTACAAGATCAACCAGCGGCTCAAGGTGAACGTGCCCAAGGACCACACGGTCCTCACCGAAGACGATTTCGTCGCCATCATCCGCTACCTCATCGAGCTGCGCGAGGGACGGGGCTACACCGACGACATCGACCACCTGGGCAATCGCCGGGTGCGCTCGGTGGGCGAGCTGATCGCCAACCAGTTCTCGGTGGGCCTGTCGCGCATGGCGCGGCTCATCAAGGAGCGCATGAGCATCAACAATGATCCCGAGCGCATCACGCTCGACGATCTGGTGAACGCCCGCACCGTGAGCGCGGTGATCCAGGCGTTCTTCGGGAGCTCCCAGCTGTCCCAGTTCATGGACCAGACGAACCCGCTCGCCGAGCTGACCCACAAGCGGCGGCTCTCGGCCCTCGGGCCGGGCGGCCTCACCCGCGAACGCGCGGGCTTCGAGGTGCGCGACGTGCACTACAGCCAGTACGGCCGGATGTGCCCGATCGAGACGCCGGAGGGTCCGAACATCGGGCTCATCACCAGCCTCTCCTGCTATGCGCGCGTGAACGATCTCGGCTTCATCGAGACGCCGTACCGCGTGGTGAAGAGTGGCAAGGTGACCGAAGAGATCCGCTGGCTCTCGGCGTCCGAAGAGGAGGAGTATGCGGTGGCGCAGGCGAACGCCCGCCTCACCGAGGACGGTCGCTTCGCCGACGAGCTGGTGCTGTGCCGCAAGCGGGACGACTATCCGCTGCTCGCGCCCAGTCGGATCGACTTCATGGACGTGGCGCCCGAGCAGCTGGTGTCGATCGCCGCGGCGTTGATCCCGTTCCTCGAGCACGATGACGCCAACCGCGCGCTGATGGGCTCGAACATGCAGCGCCAGTCGGTGCCCCTGCTCTTCCCGCAGGCACCGCTCGTCGGCACGGGGCTCGAGGAGACCGTGGCTCGCGACTCAGGAGCGGTGGTCATCGCGCGCCGCTCGGGGGTGGCCACCCGGGTCACCGCGGACGAGATCATCATCGACGCGGGTGAGGAAGAGGCGAAAGCGGGCGATCATCCGCTGGCGCGGCTCAAGCAACACGACCGCTACCGGCTCAAGAAGTTCTGGCGCACCAACCAGGACACCGCCATCAACCAGCGGCCCCTGGTCCAGTTGGGCCAGAAGGTCAAGGCGGGGCAGATCGTCGCCGACGGCGCGGGCACCGAGCGCGGCGAGCTCGCGCTCGGGGCGAATGTCCTCGTGGCGTTCATGCCGTGGTACGGGCACAACTTCGAGGATGCCATCGTCTTGTCCGAGCGCCTCGTGAAGGACGACGTCTACTCGTCGATCCACATCCAGGAACTCGAGCTCCACGTGCGCGACACGAAGCGCGGGCGCGAGGAGATCACCCGCGAGATCCCGAACGTGTCCGAGGAGTCGCTCGTCGATCTGGACGAGCGGGGCATCGTCCGCATCGGCGCGCATGTGAAGGCCGGCGACATCCTGGTCGGCAAAATCACGCCGAAGGGCGAAACGGAGCTGTCGCCCGAGGAGAAGCTCCTCACGGCGATCTTCGGCGAGAAGGCGAAAGACGTGAAGGATTCCTCGCTCAAAGTGCCGCCAGGCATGGAGGGCGTGGTCATCGACGTCAAGATCTTCTCGCGCATCGAGGACCAGGTGGTGGAGAAGGACCGCGGCGAGCGCATCGGCGAGGTCCGCCGGCTCGAAGTGGAGGAGAAGGCGCGCATCTCGGAGGCCATGTTCGCCGAGCTCCGCGAGCTCCTGACGGGGCAAGAGGTGGGCCTGATGCTCAAGGCCGGGACGGTGGAGGAGTACCTCCCCCAAGGCACCAAGCTCCAGACGCCGCAGCTCGACGGCATCAACTTCGCCGACGTGGACCTGAAGACGCTGCGCGTCACGAACCGAACCGTGAACGACCGGATCCGGGCCATCCTGGACGCCGCGACCGCGGAGCGGGCCAAGATGGAGGAGAAGTCCGAGGACCAGATCGACAAGATCCTCCAGCCCGACGAGCTGCCGCCGGGCGTGATCCAGCTCGTCAAGGTGTACGTCGCCGAGAAGCGCAAGATCTCGGTGGGCGACAAGATGGCCGGCCGCCACGGGAACAAGGGGATCATCGCGCGCATCGTGCCGGAGGAGGACATGCCGTTCCTCCCCGACGGCACGCCGGTCGACATCGTCTTGAACCCGCTCGGGGTGCCGTCGCGCATGAACGTGGGCCAGATCCTCGAGACCCACCTCGGCTGGGCGGCGACCATCCTCGGGTTTCAGGCGAAGACCCCCGTGTTTCAGGGGGCGGACGAGACCGAGATCGGCGTCCTGCTGCGCCTCGCGGGGCTGACGTGGGCAGCGGAGGCGCTGCAGCTCGGCGTGCGCCCGCCCGAGCTCGACCCGGATACGGTGCGCCACGTCGCCGACGACTTGCGGCGGCTCCCCGCCACGAATGGCGGCCGGCCCGATCTCTCGAAGGCGGGGATCGGCCTGCTCGCGAGCCGGGCGCTCACGCAAGAGACCCGGGACGTGCACCATCGGTTCGTGGACTATCTGCGCGTCGCGGCCAAGGAGCTCGCGGAGCGCGAGCTCAACCAGCGGCGTGTCGAGCGTGAATTCCACCAGGTGCGGCTCGAAGGCGAGGATCTCTCCAAGCTGGAGCAGGCGGCGCTCAAGGCGGGCTTGAAGGAGAGCGACAAGTTCGTCGAGCACGACAAGCCGTTGGAGGTGCTCGAGGCCGTGGGGCTCCCGGCGCTCGCGGGGCTGCTCGGGCCCAAGTCCGAAGCGGACCTGGACCAGGCGGTGAACGAGCTGCTGAAGGTGGCGGGCCTCACCCCCACGGGGAAGGCACGCCTGCGCGACGGGCGCTCGGGTGAGTTCTTCGCCTCGGACGTTACCGTCGGCTCGATCTACATGATGAAGCTGTCGCACTTGGTCGATGACAAGATTCACGCCCGTTCCATCGGGCCGTATTCCCTGGTCACCCAGCAGCCGCTGGCTGGCAAGGCGCAGTTCGGCGGCCAGCGGTTCGGCGAAATGGAAGTGTGGGCCCTCGAGGCCTATGGCGCGGCGCACACCCTGCAGGAGATCCTGACCGTCAAGTCGGATGACGTGAATGGCCGGAGCCGCGTGTACGAAGCCATCGTCAAGGGGCAGAACCTGCCGAAACCCGGCATCCCCGAGTCCTTCAACGTGCTGGTGAAGGAACTCCAGGCCCTAGGGCTGAAGGTCACCCTGGGCACCACCGACGACGTTGAAGAGTAAGGAAGGGAGATCCAGGTGATCGATTTCCGGAGCGGGCGCGAGCCGAAGAGCTCGAGCTTCGACTATATCCAGATCCGGATCGCCTCCCCCGAGGAGATCCGCGGACCGCGTGACTCGAAGGAGCGCGAGCGCCTCGAGCTGCAAGGGCAGCGCACCTGGTGGTCGTGGGGCGAGGTCACGAAGCCCGAGACTATCAACTACCGCTCCTTCAAGCCGGAGCGCGACGGGCTGTTCTGCGAGCGCATTTTCGGCCCCGTGAAGGACTGGGAGTGCCACTGCGGCAAGTACAAGCGCATCCGCTACCGCGGGGTGATCTGCGACCGCTGCGGCGTGGAGGTGACGCTCTCCAAGGTGCGCCGCGAGCGGATGGGCCACATCGAGCTCGCGGTGCCGGTGGCACATATCTGGTTCTTCAAGACGCTGCCGTCGCCGATGGGCAACCTGCTCGACATG
>DATFVL010000154.1 GCA_035260325.1 Candidatus Methylomirabilota bacterium
CTCACGCTCATGGGCTGGGTCGGCGCCTTCACCGCGCTGCTCGCCGCGAGCATGGCGTGCGTCGAGAGCGACATCAAGCGTGTCCTCGCGTACTCGACGGTCTCGCAGCTCGGGTACATGATGGCCGCCGCGGGCGCCGGCGCGGCGGACGCGAGCGTCCTGCACCTCCTGACCCACGGCGTGTTCAAGGCGCTCCTCTTCCTCGCGGCGGGCGCGGTGATCCACGCGGTCGGGACCAACGACATCTTCCGGATGGGCGGCCTCTTCCGCGGGATGCCGCAGACGGGCGTGGTCTTCGTCGTCGGCACGCTCGCGCTCGCGGGCGTGCCGCCGCTCGCCGGCTTCTTCTCGAAGGAGGCGATCCTCGCGGGCGTCTGGGAGGCGGAGCTCCGGGGGCCCTTCCTCATGCTCGCGCTCACGGCGTTCCTGACCGCGTTCTACATGTTCCGCGTCGTCTTCCTCGTGTTCTTCGGGCGGGCGCGCGCGCCCGGTCACCCGCACGAGGCGCCGTGGACGATGCGGGGCCCGCTCTGGTTCCTCGCGCTGGTCACCGTCGGGTGGGGGGTGCGCTTTGCGCTCGCGGAAGACGGCGGTCACCACGGGCCGGGCTGGCTCGCGCCGGTCTCCGTCGCCCTCGCGCTCGGCGGCATCCTCCTCGCGTGGGCGGCCTACCAGCGCGGCGCGGTGGACCCGGCGCGCCTCGCGGGGACGTTCCCGCTCTCGGCGCTCGACGTCCTCGCGCGCCGCCGCTACGGCCTCGACGCGCTCTACGCCGGGCTCTACCGCGGCTTCATCCTCGGCTTCTCGCGCCTCGTCGGCTGGGTGGACCGCTACCTGGTGGACGGCGTCCTGAACTTCCTCTCGGCGTGGACGCTGCGCGGCGGCGACCTCCTCCGGCGCCTGCAGAGCGGCCAGGCGCAGGACTACGTCTACGGCGTCGCCTTCGGCGTGCTGCTGCTCTTCGTCTGGGCCCAGTGGTGGCGGAGATGATGATCGGCGTTCCGGTGCTTTCGCTGATCACGTGGGCGCCGTTCGTCGGCGCGCTCCTGATCATGTTCACGGCGCGCCGGCGGCCGCTGGCGGTGCGCCTCATCGCCGCGGTCACGACCGGCATCTCCGCCGTCCTGTCGCTCTGGATCTACGTCACGTACGATCGGGAGGCGGCGGGCTTCCAGTTCTACGAGAAGCTCCCGCTCGTGCCGCCGCTCGGCATCTCGTACGAGCTCGGCGTGGACGGGATGAGCCTGCTGCTGGTCCTGCTGACGGCGATCATCATCTTCGCGGGCGTGTTCGCCTCGTGGACGATCGCCGTGCGGAGCCAGGAATTCTACGCGCTCCTGTTGGCACTCGTCACCGGCGTCTTCGGCGTCTTCGTCTCGCTCGACCTCTTCGTCTTCTTCCTCTTCTACGAGCTCGCGGTGCTGCCGATGTACCTCCTGATCGGCATCTGGGGCTCGACGGGAGAGGTGCGGCCGCGCGGCATTTTTGCATGGGCGTACCGGGAGACCGGCGTGGGGACGAAGGAGTACGCGGCGATGAAGCTCACACTCTACCTCCTGTTCGGCTCCGCCTTCATCCTCGTCGGCATCTTGGCGCTGTACGCGCAGGCCGGCGCCTCGTCCTTTTCGTTCCTCGAGCTCGAGGGCGGCACCTTCCCGCCGGCCGTGCAGCGCTGGGTCTTCCTCGCGTTCTACGTCGGCTTCGGCATCCTCGCGGGCATCTGGCCGCTGCACACCTGGTCGCCGGACGGCCACGCGTCGGCGCCGACGGCCGTCTCGATGCTCCACGCGGGCGTGCTGATGAAGCTCGGAGCCTACGGCGTGGTGCGCCTGGGCATGGGGCTCCTGCCCGAGGGGGCGGCGGCGCTCGCCTGGCTCGTGGGGACGATCGCCTGCGTCAACATCGTCTACGGCGCGCTCGCGGCGATGGCGCAGACCGACCTCAAGTACGTCATCGCGTACTCGTCGGTCTCGCACATGGGGCTCGTCATGCTCGGGGCCGCCACGCTGAC
>DATFVL010000155.1 GCA_035260325.1 Candidatus Methylomirabilota bacterium
CCGGAAGTCCGCCGTGCCCAGAAGCACGGACTGTGCGTGATGTCTCACAGCGGCGGCAACTCGATCCCCGGCTCGAGCCCGATCACCCACGACGTGCTGCTGTATCTGAAGCCCGACGTCTGCGGCCACGTGAACGGGGGGACGACCTCGCTCGACGAGGCGGGGCTCGACGCGATCATCCGCCGGACCGACATGGCGCTCCAGCTCGTCCAGGCGGGGAACCTCCGCTCGGCGCTCTATATATTGAAGCGCGCGCGTGAGGCCGGCGTGCTCCCGCGCGTCTGCGTCGCGAGCGACACGCCCACGGGCACGGGCGTCATGCCCATGGGGGTGCTCAAGAGCGTGTGCGAGCTCGCATCGCTCGGCGACCTGCCGGCCGCCGAGGCGATCGCCCTGGCCACGGGCAACAACGCGCGCGCGTTCAGGCTCACCACGGCGACGGGAACCATCGCCGTCGGCGCGCCCGCCGACCTCGTCGTCTGCGACGCGCCGGCGGCGTCGCTCGCGGAGGACGCCCTCGACGCGATCGCCCGCGGCGACATCCCCGGGATCTCGTGCGTCGTCGTGGACGGGCAGGTGAGGGTGGGCCGGAGCCGCAACACGCCGCTCGCCAAGCGCCTCGCGACGTTCACGGGCGTCGCGGTCGCCGGCGCCGGGCACTGAGAGCGGCGGCGTCACTGGGCCGCTGACCGCCGTCGGGGCCACGAGACGAACGCCGCCCGAACGGCGTTGACAGCGCGGCGCCCGCACCCACAGAATCGCCACACGATGGCGCGGGGAAACCAGCTCGCTCGCCAGTGGCGCCTGCGACAGTTCCTGGACCGGCCGCCGGGGGCCGAGGACGGACGCGGCGCATGAGCGCCGTCGGACGGAACGACTCGTGCCCCTGCGGCAGCGGCAAGAAGTACAAACGGTGCTGCCTCGGGAAGGACGCGCCCGCGCCGGGCGCGTGGACGGCGGGGGAGCGGGACGGCGCCCTCGCGCGCCTGATGCGGTTCTCCCGGCGCGCCGAGTTCGACGGGGACCGCGCCGCCGCGGAGCTCACGTTCTGGGGCAAGCGCCTCGAGCGGCTGACGCGGGCGGAGGCGCGCGAGGCGATGGACTTCGAGCAGAGCCGGGTCGGCTTCCACGAGTGGCTCGTCTTCGACTGCCCGCTTCACGGCGGCGGGACCATCGTCGAGCGGTTCCTCGCGCGCGAAGGCGACGGCCTCCGGTCGGGCGAGCGGCGCTATCTCGCGCGGATGCGGCTCTCGCACCTCCGCCCCTACGAGATCCAGGCGGTGCGGCTCGACGAGGGGCTCGACCTTCTCGACCTGTGGGCCAACAAGCGCGTCCCTGTGCGCGAGCGTCTCGCCACGCGCCAGCTCGTCCAGTGGGACGTCCTCGCCGCGCGCGTCATCCTCGGGCCCCACGGCGCTCCGGTCCTCGACGGCTCGCCCTACCTCTACCCGGCGCGCGAGAAGGAGCTGATCCTCCGCGTCCTGCGGCGGCTCAGCCGGTCGCTGCGCGGCAAGCTGCCGCTCCGCGATGAGACGGCATTCTTCAAGAACATCGGCATGGCGTTCCACGACCTTTGGCTGGAGTTGGTCGCCCGGCGGCCGATGCCGACCTCGGTGACCGCCGAGGGCGACGAGGTGATGCTTTGCCGGGCCGTCTTCGACGTGCGCGACCGCGCGGCCCTGGAGGCGGCGCTCGCGAACCGCCCGGAGCTGGAGCGCCAGGACGACGGCAGCTACGCCTGGCTCGCCGAGAGTGCCGACGAGGGCGGCTTCCGCCGCGGCTTCGGCACGTTCGTGCTCGAGGAGAGGCGCGTCGTGCTGGAAACCATCTCGCGCCAGCGCGCCGAGCGCGGGCGCGCGTTGCTCGAAGCGGCGGCCGGCCCCGCCGTCGCGTACCGGGCCACGAGCCACGAGAGCGTTCAGCGGGCGCTCGAACGCCGGCGCGCCCGGCCGGCCGCGCGCGACCGGCGGCCCGCCCGGCCCGAGGAGGAGGTGCCGCCGGAAGCCGCCGCCGAGATCGTCCAGGCCTTCTACGAGCGCCACTACCGGGGCTGGCTCGACGAGCCGCTGCCCGCTCTCCGCGGCCGCACGCCGCGCCAGGCCGTAGGCCTCAAGTCCGCGCGCCCCAAGGTGATCGCGCTCCTCAAGGACATGGAGAACCTCTCGGCCCGCGAGCGCATGGAGGGCCACTCCGCCTACGACTTCGGCTGGATGTGGGGCGAGCTGGGGCTCGAGCGGCCGGGGTGAGGATGGCGCCTCCAGTGACCTTCCCTGTCAGAGGTCGGCGGGAGGCTGGGGACCAGGAGTGACCGAAGAGCTGGAGGTTCTCACGACGGTCACCGGGCGTCTCGAGGCCGCCGGGATCGCGTACATGGTGACCGGATCGTTCGCGGCCAACTACTACGCGCTGCCACGCATGACGCGCGACATCGATCTCGTGGTCGAGCTGTCGGGGGGCGACGCCGACCGGTTCTGCGCCCTGTTCGAAGGCGACTTCTATCTCGACCGGGACGCGGTCCGTGCCGCCATCGCCGGCCGGAGCACGTTCAACCTGATCCACCAAGCCCACGTGATCAAGGTGGACTGCATCGTCCGCAAGGACACCGACTACCGCCGCACGGAGTTCGCGCGCCAGCGGCGCGGCTCCATCGAGGGCCACGGGCTCGCCCTCGTCGCGCCCGAGGACCTGATCATCTCCAAGCTCGACTGGATGCGAGAGACCCGCTCGGAAGTCCAGCTCGACGACGTCCGCAACCTCCTGCGATCGGTGCCCGACCTGGACATGCAGTACCTGGCGCGCTGGACCGAGCGCCTCGGGCTCGGCGCGCTGTACCGGGAGGCGCGGGGTGACTGACACTCCACCCGACGTCCTGCAGCGGTACCGGGCCATGCTCCTCGCGCGCTCGCCCGAGGAACGCCTGAAGATGGGCTGCTCGATGGGCGCCACGGCGCGGGCCCTGGTGCGCGCCTCGGTGCTGGCGCAGGACCCGCACGCGCCGCCGGCCGCGCTGCGCCGTGCGCTCTTCCTGCGCTTCTACGGCCACGAGTTCGATGAGGCGGAGCGGGAGAGAATTCTGGCGTGGCTGGGCCAGGACGAACCTCGACCCGCAGCGTCGCCGAGGAGAGTGCCGGTGGACTGGGCCGCCCTCGAGACCGCGCTGACCTCGAACCCCGGCGAGTGGACCTGCCATCTCGACGTGCGGAGCGGCGAGGTGCAGATGGTCCCCGTCGATCGCCTCGGCGAAGGCGACGACTGGCCGTCGGAGGAGCAGATCGACATGGGGCTCGAGGCGGGGCACCTGATCCACATCGAGCCGCTGGGCTCCCGGGTCGAGTACGGCTGGATGGCGGAGTTCGTTGCGACGGTTGACGACGCGCGGCTGCGCGACCGGCTGGAGGTCGCCCTCGATGGCCGCGGCGCCTTCCGCCGGTTCAAGAACGTCCTGTTCGACGATCCCGCTGAGCGCGAGCGCTGGTTCGCGTTTCGAGGCGAGCGGCTGCGCGCGGCGGCGCGGGAGTGGCTGGACGACCTCGGGATCGATCCCGCGGCGCCGCCGGCATCACCGTAATGGCGTCGCCTCCCGGAATCGACCGATACGGAATCGCCCGTTCCACAGCGGCCGCGCGGTAGAGTACCGCACGGCGGTCGGCCAGCGAAGCGGACAGTTCACGGGAGCGGACACAATGCGCTCCCTGCAATCATGGTTCGCGCGCTTGACATGCCGCGGCGCCGCTGACTAGAGTGCAGCGCCCCCGCATGAGCGACGCGCGCCTTTCTCAGGCCACCCACGGCTCAAGCCGGCCTCGCGGACCCCGCTACAGATGAGCGCGACGAAGTGGATCGGCAAACCGGTGAAGCGCGTCGAGGACGCGCGGCTCCTCACCGGGCGCGGCGCCTACATCGACGACCACCCGCCGGTCGCGAACCTCTTCCACGCGGCGATCGTCCGCTCGCCCCACGCCCACGCGCGCATCCTCGGCTACGACGTCGCCGCGGCGCGCGCGATGGACGGCGTCGTCGGCGTCGTCACGGGCGCGGACGTCGCGAAGCACACCAAGCCCTTCGCGGTCGGCGTCACGGCGCCCGTCCACTACTACTGCGCGGCGACCGACCGGGCGCGCTTCGTCGGCGAGCCCGTCGCCGTCGTCGTGGCGAAGAGCCGGTACGCCGCCGAGGACGCGGCGGACTTGGTGCGCGTGGACTACGAGCCGCTGCCGGCCGTCGTGGATCCGGAGCGTGCGCTCGAGCCCGACGCGCCGGTCCTCCACGAGGCCGTCGGCTCGAACCTCGCGAACAATCGCCGGCTCGTGTACGGCGACCCGGACCGCGCCTTCCGCGACGCCGACGTCGTCGTCAAGGAGCGCTTCAAGTTCCCGAAGTACGGCTCGACGCCGATCGAGACCTACGGCGTGATCGCGAAATGGGACGCGCTCGAGGGCGTGTGCACGGTGTGGTCGAACTTCATGGGGCCGTTCATCATGCACCCGCTGACGGCGCGCGTGCTCGGGCTGCCCGAGAACCGGCTCCGCTTCATCGTCCCGCCGGACATCGGCGGGAGCTTCGGCATCAAGTCGCTGATCTATCCCTACATCGCGCTGATCGCGCTCGCCTCGAAGCTCACGGGCGTCGCGGTGAAGTGGATCGAAGACCGCCACGAGCACCTGCTGGCCTCCTCGACGGGCACGGATCGCGTCGCGTATCGCGAGCTCGCGGCGAAGAAGGACGGCACGATCCTCGGCATGCGCTTCCGCTGGCTCGATAACGTCGGCGGCTACATCCGGAGCCCGGAGCCCGGCTGCAGCTTCCGGCCGACCGGCAACTTCGTCGGCCCCTACCGCTTCCAGCACCTGGAAGTCGACGCCTCGACCGTCATGACCAACAAGAGCCTCACGGGGCCGAATCGCGGCTACGCGTGCGGCCACCTCTACTTCGAGACGGAGGGGATGCTGGACCGTCTCGCCGACGAGCTCGGCGTGGACCCCGCCGAGGTGCGCCGGCGGAACCTCATCCAGCCCCAGGCGATGCCGTACCGGACGCCGAGCGGCGGGCTCTACGACTCGGGCGACTACCCGAAGGCCTTCGACAAGGCGCTCGAGCTCGCGAAGTACGCGGAGCTCCGGCGCGAGCAGGCGAAGGCGCGGGCCGCCGGCCGCTGGTTCGGCGTGGGGCTCGCCCTCGCCGTGGATCCATCCGTCTCGAACATGGGCTACGTCGCGACGGCGCTCGATCCGCAGTTCCGCGCCAAACCCGAGTACCTGCCGAAGTCTGGCGCAGTGGACTCCGCGACCGTCAAGGTGGATCCGCTCGGGCGCGTCACCGCGATCCTCGGCACGACGCCGCAAGGGCAGGGCCACCAGACGGTCGTCTCGCAGATCGTCGCCGAGGAGCTCGGGCTCGACCCCGAGGACGTGACCGTCGTGGACGAGATGGACACGTTCACGCGCGTCTGGTCCATCTCGTCGGGGACGTATTCGAGCCGCTTCGGCTCGGTCGGGACCTCTGCCGTCGCGCTCGCGGCGCGGAAGCTCAGGGCGAAGCTCGTCGAGTACGCCGCTCACCTGATGGACATGCCGGTCGCTCAGGTCGAGTGGAGGGACGGCGCCGTCAGGCCGAAAGAAGGGAAGGGGCCGTCGTACTCGGTCAAAGACCTCGCCGGGCGCGCGCACTGGAACACCGAGTCGCTTCCCGAGGGGATGGAGCCCGGCCTCCAGGCGACGGCGGTCTTCGGCTTCACCGTGTCGAAGGCCGTGGACGCCGAGGACCGCGTGAACTCCTCGAACACCTACGGCTTCATCGCCGAGGTGATGGCGGTCGAGGTGGATCCGGAGACCGCGGCGATCAAGATCCTCCGCTACGTCTCCGTGCACGACGCGGGGACGATCATCAACCCGATGATCGCCGAGGGCCAGATCTACGGCGGCGCGCTCCACGGCCTCGGCGGCGCGCTCTACGAGGAGCTCGCGTACGACGAGGACGGCCAGTGCCTCACGGGCACCTTCATGGACTATCTGGTGCCGACGGCCTCCGAGGCGCCGACGATCGAGATCGCCCACGTCGTCTCGCCCTCGCCGCTGACGCCGCTCGGCTCGAAAGGGCTCGGCGAGTCCTCGTCCATGACGGTGCCCGCGGTCATCGCCAACGCCGTCAGTGATGCGCTCAAGCCGCTCGGCATCAGGATCAACGAGCTGCCGATGACGCCGTCGAAGCTCTACGCGCTGATCAAGAAAGCCCGGAAGGCGTGAAACCTCCGAAGTTCGACTACCACGCGCCGACGACGGTGGACGAAGCGCTGGCGCTGCTCCAGCGCTACGGCGGCGACGCCAAGGTCCTCGCGGGCGGCCAGAGCCTCATGCCGCTCTTGAATTTCAGATTGAGCCGGCCCGCGGCCCTCGTCGACCTGAACCGTATTCCCGCGCTCGCGTACATCAGAGAGCACGACGGCCAGGTGAGGCTCGGCGCGATGACGCGCCAGCGGACCATCGAGTTCGACTCGATCGTCGCCCGGAAGCTCCCGCTCCTCCGCGAGGCGACGCGGTGGGTCGGGCACCTCCCGATCCGCACGCGCGGGACGATCGGCGGATCGATCGCTCACGCGGACCCCTCGGCGGAGTACCCGGCGGTGCTGACGGCGCTCGAGGGCGAGGTGGTCGCGCGCGGCCCGAAGGGCGAGCGCGTCGTCCCGGCGCGGGACCTCTTCCGGACCTATCTCACGACGAGCCTCGAGCCCGAGGAGATCCTGGTCGAGGTCAGGTTGCCCGCGACGCCGGCCGGCGCGGGCGTGGCGCTCGAGGAGTTCGCGCGGCGCCACGGCGACTTCGCGATCGTCGGGATCGCCGCGATGATCGTGCGCGAGGGCGAGCGCTGCAAGCAGGCGCGCCTCGCGACGGCGGGCGCCGGGCCGGTGCCGCTGCGCCTGCGCGCCGCGGAGGAGATCCTCGAGCGCGAGGGCCTGGGCGACGCGGCGATCGAGGCCGCCGCGCGGCGCGCCGCGGAGCTGGTCTCGCCGGACTCGGACATCCACGCCTCGGCCGACTACCGGCGCCATCTCACGGGCGTCCTCACGCGGCGCGCGCTCAAGCGCGCGCTGGGAATCGCGCGTGGCTGACCTCGTCACCGTCCGCCTCAAGGTGAACGGCATCGCGTACGAGGAGCGCTGCGAGCCCCGGAAGCTCCTCGTGGACTTCGTCCGAGAGGACCTCGGGCTCACGGGCACGCACGTCGGCTGCGAGCATGGCATCTGCGGCGCGTGCACGATCCTCGTGGACGGCGAAGCCGCGCGCTCGTGCATCATGCTCGCCGTCCAGGCCGACGGCGCCGAGCTCACCACGGTCGAGGGGCTCATGCGCGACGGCAAGCTCCATCCGCTCCAGGAGGCGTTCCGCGAGCACCACGGCCTCCAGTGCGGCTTCTGCACGCCGGGGATGCTGCTCACCGCGCTCGACTTCCTGCGCACGAACCCGTCGCCGACCGAGGCCGAGATCCGCGAGGGGATCTCCGCCGTGCTCTGCCGCTGCACCGGCTACCACGGCATCATCAAGGCCGTCGAGGCCGCCGCCCCCGCGCTCAGGAAGTCGTGACCCTGATCGGCGCGCGCGTTCGCCGCGTCGAGGACGCGCGCCTCCTCACGGGCCGGGGGCGCTTCCTCGGGGACCTCGTCCTGCCGCGGATGCTCCACGCGGCGTTCCACCGGAGCCCGCACGCGCACGCGCGGATCCGCGACCTCGACCTCACCCCGGCGCGGTCGGCGCCGGGCGTCGCCGCGTGCCTCGGCGGTGAGGATCTGCGACCGCACGCGCGGCCGATCCGCGCCGAGTCACGCATGAAGGGCTACCGCGCGACGGACTTCCCGGCGCTCGCGGTCGGCAAGGTCCGGTACGCGGGCGAGGCCGTCGCCGTGGTGGTCGGCGAGAGCCGCTACGCCGCCGAGGACGCGGCCGAGCTGATCAGCGTCTCCTGGGAGCCCTTGCCGGTGGTCGTCGGCGCCGAGGCCGGCGCGGAGACGGGGAGCCCGCTCGTCCACGAGGAGGCCGGCAGCAACGTGCTGCTCTCGCGCGCCTTCGTCCAGGGCGACGCGGAGGCGGCGCTCCGCGGCGCCGCGGTCGTGGTGGGCGACCGCTTCCGCTTCCACCGGCACGCGGGCGTCACGATGGAGAACCGCGCGTGCCTCGCCGACTGGGACGCGGGCGCCGGCGTGCTGACGCTCTGGTCCTCGACCCAGGTGCCCGGGCTCCTGCGCGACGCCCTCGCCGACCTGCTCGGGGTCCCGGCGCATCGCGTGCGCGTCGTCGCCCCCGACGTGGGCGGCGGTTTCGGCGTGAAGAGCGCGCTCTACCCCGAGGAGGTCGCGGTCGCGGCGCTCGCGCGACTCCTGGGCCGTCCGGTGAAATGGGTCGGCGACCGGCGCGAGGACCTCCTGACGAGCACGCAGGCGTGGGACGAGGTGATCGACGCGCGCCTCGGGCTCCGGGCGGACGGCACGCTCGAGGCGCTCGCGGCGCGCGTCCTCGCCGACGTCGGCGCCTACTCGGTGCACCCGTGGACGGCCTCCATCGAGGTCATCCAGGTGATCAGCTTCCTGCCCGGCCCCTATCGTCTCCCGCACTACAACGGCGAGGCGTGGGGCGTCGCGACCAACAAGGCGCCGATGGGGCCGTACCGCGGCGTCGGCCGGCCCGTCTCGACGTTCGTGATGGAGGCGCTCCTCGACCGCGCCGCGCGCCGGCTCGGGATGGATCCCGTCGAGCTGCGCCTGAAGAACCTGATTCGCCCGGGGGAGCTGCCCTACCGCTCGCCGTCGGGCGTCGTCTGGGACGGCGGGAGCTTCGTCGAGTCGCTCGAGCGGGCACGGGACGCGGCGGACTACGCGGGCGCGCGCGAGGAGCAGCGCCGCGGGCGCGAGCGCGGTCGGCTCGTCGGCGTCGGCGTCGCGGCCTACGTCGAGCTGACCGGCGTGGGCTCGGCGATCCCCGCGTCGCCCGGCGCGGCGATCAACACCGGCACCGAGGGCGCCACGGTGCGCGTCGATCCCGGCGGCACGGTGACGGCGACGTTCGGTCTCGCGTGCCACGGCCAGGGCCACGAGACGACGCTCGCGCAGGTCGTCGCGGACGAGCTCGGCGCGCGCTTCGAGGACGTTCGCGTGATCCACGGCGACACCGCGGCGTCGCCGACGGGCACCGGGACCTACGCGAGCCGCAGCGCCGTGATCGGCGGCGGCGCCGCGATCCTCGCCTCCCGCGCGCTCCGGGAGAAGGCGACGCGGATCGCGGCGCACCTCCTCGAGGCGGGCGCTGAGGACATCCATCTCGAGGACGGGCGCGCGTCCGTGCGCGGGACCGGCAAGAGCGTCGCGTTGCGCGAGATCGCGTCCGCGGCCTACGCGGGCGCCAAGCGCCTGCCGAAGGGGATGGAGCCCGGGCTCGAGGTCACGCGCTTCTACGATCCCTACTTCGGCACCGCGTCGAACGCGGCCCACGTCGCCGTCGTCGAGGTGGACCCGGAGACTTTCGCGGTGACGCTCCGCCGGCACGTCGTCGTCGAGGACTGCGGCCGGATCATCAACCCGCTCGTGGTCGAGGGGCAGGTGATCGGCGGCGTCGCCCAGGGGATCGGCGCGGCGCTCCTCGAGGAGGTCGTCTACGGCGACGACGGCCAGCTCTTGACCGGCACGCTCATGGACTATCTGGTGCCGACGGCGTCGGAGGTACCCGCGATCGAGGTGCACCACCTGGAGCGCCCGTCGCCGAGCACGCTCGGCGGCTTCAAGGGCGTGGGGGAGGGTGGCACGATCGGCGCGCCGGCCGCGGTGGCCAACGCGATCGCCGATGCGCTGGCGCCGCTCGGCGTCGAGATCAGCGAGCTGCCGGTGACGCCCGACCGGCTCTTTCGCCTCGTGCGTCGACCCTACCGCTGACCCCCGCCCCGCCCACGACGACGTCCATCTCGACCGTGAACGGGCCGTCGGATCGCGAGGGCAACGGGCCGCCCTACACCTCGTCGCGGACGACCCGTCGGTCTTCGAGTGACAGTGTCAGGTATGTCGCTCCGGACGTGTCCTTCTCATGTCTCGCCGTCGCGCTTCACGGCGCCGGCTGACTTGCACGTCGCGAGCGCTCGGCTTGCATGTGCTGCTCGAATCCGAGCAGGCGGCCGAACTCGAACGGGAGGACACCCGGCAGAGAGAATTGCGAGATCCCATACGCGTACAGGCCCGTGATGAAGAACGCGATGCCCGCGTCACCGGGCTGGCCGAAGAGGGCCAGGGCGATGGGCTTCACGAAGAAGATCGCCAGTGAGCCGAGAAGGCCGGCGAGCATGCCGAGAATGCCGATGAGTCGGAGACCTCTGATGATGACCGAGGGGACGAAGGCGTCGAGGGATGCGCCGACCCGAACGACGGTGAAGACTCGGTAGAGGACGAGCGCCAGCGTCACCACCAGGCCGCCGAGACCGATGGCGGCCAGCATCCCGCCCCCCGTCGCCGGTCCCACCCAACCCGAGGCGCCATACAACGCGGACGGGAAGATCATTCCGAGTAGCGTCAGACAGTACAGCGCCTTGAGCAGACCGTCCCTTCGATCCGCATCGCTATTCTCCTCCGGGTGCGTCCTCGACCGAGCGTAGGCGGTTCTCTACGACGCGCGCTCTGAGCATTCCGACGAGGCAGGCCACGGC
>DATFVL010000156.1 GCA_035260325.1 Candidatus Methylomirabilota bacterium
CCCCGCGCGCGGCCGCGAACAGGCCGAGGAGCGCCAGCAGCGCGGCGACGATCTGGTTCAGCGGAGGCTCGTAGAGGTGGCCCATCGCGGCTCCTAGGGTGCGCTGCGCCGGGAGCCGCCGCAATCACCTCCGAGGTAAAGCGCGCCGGCGCGCCGCTACGCGATCCAGACCGACTTGATGTTGACGAACTCGCGGATGCCGTACTCGGAGAGCTCGCGGCCATAGCCCGAGCGCTTGATCCCGCCGAAGGGCAGGCGCGGGTCCGACTTCACGAGGCCGTTGACGAAGACCGCGCCCGCCTCGATCTGCGCCGCCACGCGCTCGGCGCGCGCGCGGTCCTGGGTCCAGAGCGAGGCGCCGAGGCCGAAGGCCGAGTCGTTGGCGAGGCGCACGGCGTCGGTCTCGTCCTTGGCGCGGATCACGGCGGCGACGGGCCCGAAGGTCTCTTCGTCGAAGGCCGGCACGCCCTTGTCGACGGCCGCGAGCAGAGTCGGCGGATAGAAGGCCCCTTTGCCGGGCGGGATCTTGCCGCCCAGGAGAAGGCGGGCCCCGCGCTTGACCGATTCCTCCACCTGCCGCTGCAGCGCGTCCCGGAGGTCCACGCGCGCCAGCGGCCCCACCTGGGTCTCGCGCGCCATGGGGTCGCCCACGCGGCGAGAGTGGAGCTCGTCGAGAAACCGCTCGAGGAACCGGTCGGCGACGGGCTCGACGACGATGAAGCGCTTGGCGGCGATGCAGCTCTGACCGCTGTTGACGAGCCGCGCGTCGGCTGCGGTCCTGGCCGCGGCGGCGAGGTCGGCGTCGGCGAGGACGATGAAGGGGTCGCTCCCGCCGAGCTCGAGCACGGTCTTCTTCAGCGCGCGCCCGGCGTGCTCCGCGACCTTGCTGCCGGCGAGGTCGCTGCCCGTCAGCGTCACGGCGACGATGCGCGGATCGGCGATGAGCGCGGCGACCGACGACGACCCGACTAGCACGGTGGCGAAGAGGCCGCGGGGGAACCCCGCGGCGGTGAAGACCTCCTCAATCGCGAGCGCGCAGCGCGGCACGTTCGAGGCGTGCTTGAGGACGGCCGCGTTGCCGGCCATCAGCGCGGGCGCGGCGAAGCGGAACACCTGCCAGAAGGGAAAGTTCCACGGCATCACCGCGAGCACGGGTCCGAGGGGGTCGAAGCGGACGTAGCTCCGCGAGGCGTCCGTCTGGCGCGGTTGCTCGGCGAGCAAGGCCTCGCCGTGCTCCGCGTAGTACTCGCAAACCCAGGCGCACTTGTCCACTTCCGCCTCGGCCTGGACGATCGGCTTGCCCATCTCGAGCGTCATGGCGCGCGCGTACTCGGCTTTGCGGGCGCGCAGGACGCGCGCGGCTTCCTGCAACCGCTGCGCCCGCCGGGCGAAGGGCGCCGTCCGCCACTCGACGAACGCCGCGTGCGCTGACGCGAGCGTGCGCTCGAGCTCCTGGCCGGAGGTCTCGTCGAACGTTTCGAGGATCTCGCCGGTGGCGGGATTGACGGACTGAAGGCTCATTGGGTCCTCCTCACGGGCACGGCGCTCAGGAAGGCGCTGACGGCGGGGTCCGAATAGGCGCCATAGGCATCGACCAATGTCCCCCGCATTCCGCCTTCCGCTTCGATCGCGTACACGATCGCCATGTCATCTGGGTCGGAGACTCCCTCGAAGCGATGGTACTCGCGGATGACCACGTCCTCTGGCCGAAGTGTCTTCCCCGTCTCGACGACTCGAAGCCGGTTCCCTTCCACCGAAAGGTTCTGGGTGAAACCCCGCCGTGCGAGATCTTGGAGAGCACCGGCGAGTGTCTGCTCGTCCATGTCAGCTGATTGTCCCACCGACGCCAACCCCGGTGGGTTCAAACATGGCCGCTTGCGGTCCACCGGCATCTTGCCTATCGTCATCACTCGATGGCCATCGGAACGCGGGTGCCGGATACGGGCCTCACCGTGCGGCAGTACTACATCATGGTGGGGCTGGGCGCCTTCGTCACCACCCTCGCTCAGCCTGGCGTCATCGGACGGCTCCCGCTCCAGCTCCTCCTGAAGAACCAGCTTCACTTCAACGCGCAGACCCTCGCGGCCTTCATGCTCGTCGCGACCTTCGCGTGGAACGTGAAGCCGCTCGCCGGCATCCTGTCCGACGCGTTCCCCCTATTCGGCACACGCCGGCGGCACTACATGCTGCTCGGCGCCGGCATGGCGGCGCTCTGCTGGTTCCTGCTGGGCGTGGTGCCGAAAGCCCACGGGCCGCTCCTGCTCGCCGCGTTCGGGGTCAACGCCTCCCTGGTCATCGCCAGCACCGTGATGGGCGGTCTCATGGTGGAGGCCGGGCGGAAGTACGGCATCTCCGGGCGCGTGACCTCCCTCCGTCAGGCGCTCCAGAGCATCGTGTCGCTGAGCAACGGGATTCTCGGCGGGTATCTCGCCGCCGTCGCGTTCGGGTGGACGGTCGGCATCGCGACGGCGCTGCTCGTCGTCCTCACGCTCGCGACGTTGTTCGTGTTGACCGAGCGGCCCGCGGCCGCCCGCGACCGGGAGGTGCTGCGCAACGCGGGCCGCCAGCTCGTGACGCTCGTGAGGTCGAGGACGCTCTGGGCGGCGGGCGGCTTTCTGGCCCTCGTCTACATCACGCCGGGCTTCACGACGCCCCTCCTTTACCTGCAGACCGACACGCTCCAGTTCGGCACGCGGTACATCGGCCTGATGGAGACCATCGAGGGCGCGGCCGGACTCGTCGGCGCCGCGTTCTACGGGATCGTCTGCCGCAAGTTGAGGCTCCGACAGTTCCTGACCGCGGCGATCGCCACGAACGCGCTCGCGACGCTCCTGTACCTGCACTACGGCCGTGGCAGCGCCCCGCTGATCCACGCGATCGTCGGCTTCGCGGTGATCTGCTCGGAGCTGGCCCTCATGGACCTCGCCGTCCGCTCGACCCCGCCCGGCTGCGAGAGCCTCGGCTTCGCGCTGATGATGAGCGCGCGGAACTTCGCCCTCGGGGGATCCGATCTCATGGGCTCGTGGCTGATCGACAGCCGGGGCTGGGCGTTTCACCAGCTCGTCTGGCTCAACTCCGGGACGACGGCGCTGGTTCTCCTCTTCATCCCGTTCCTGCCTGGCGTCATCGTGAACCGCAAGGAGGGCGAGGGCGCACCGCGCGTCTAGCGCGTGTCGGCGGGCGCGCCGCCGAGCAGACGTCCCGCGCGCCGGATCTCGCCCGCGTCGAAGGGCGGGCTCACGAGCAGGATCAGCCGGTGGACGCCGACGCGCTCGAGCGACTGCCGGGCGCGCGAGTCCGGCCTGAGCCAGCGCTCCTCCATTCCCGCGAACACCGTGACGATGAACCGGGAGGCGTCGCGCCCCGCGGCGGTGTGCGCGTCGCGCGCGACCTGGACGAGGTCGGCGAGGCGCGGATGGAACGCCTGCGTGTTGAAGCCGTCCGCGTGCGTGCCCGCGATGCCCGCCATCCGCGGGCCGAACCCGCCGACGATGATCGGCGGCGGGGGATCGGGCCGGAGGAATCCCGACGGCCGCTCGAGGCGATAGGCGCCGCCGGCGAAGCTCCCGCCGTCGCCGGACCAGAGCCGGCGCATGACGTCGATCGCCTCGGCGACGCGCCGCGCGCGGACCTCGTCGCGCTCGACGCTCAGCCCGAGCGCCTCCTGCTCCGCGGCGTACGGGGTCCGGCGGCTCCCGCCGGCGCCGAGCCCGAGGAGCAGGCGCCCGCCCGACACCGCCTGAAGCGTCGCCGCCATGTTGGCGAGGAGGCCCGGATGGCGATTCGCCACGTTCAGCACGAGCGGCCCGAGGGAGATCCGCCGCGTGGCCTCGGCGAGCGCCGCCAGGACCGTCCACGCCTCCGGCACGCCCGGCCCCCCGTCTCGATCGGGATCCCGCAAGTGATCCCACGTCCAGAGCCCGTCGAATCCCGCCTCCTCGACGGCGAGCGCCGCCGCGCGCATCTCGGCGTAGCGAGCGCTCATCGGGATGAGGAGCACGTCGGTCTTCATGACCGTCGGCGCGCCCGCCCGCCGGCTACCGCGGGATCACCGGCAGCAGGATGTGCGACGGATACCGGCGATCGTGAAAGATCGTCTGCTCCGCGGTCTGCACCCGGGTACTCGTCGCCTGGTCCTCGCCGGTGTTGAGGTTGCGGTCGAAGCGGGGAAAGTTGCTCGAGCTGATGTCGACACGGATCCGGTGGCCGAGCAGGAACACGTGGCTCGTCGCCCACAGGTCGATCGTGAATTCCGTCACCTCGCCGGCGTCGAGCAGCGTGGGATGCTCCCGCGACCGGCGATACCGCGCCCGGATGATCCCGTCGGTCAGGTTCTGAGCGTAGCCGTCCGGCCGCACGTCGACGAGCTTGGCGGTGAAGTCGGTGTCCGGCGCGCTGCTCGTCGCGTAGAGCATGACCTTCACCGGACCGGTGACCTCGAGCGCCGTGTCCATGGGCGCGCTGGTGTAGACCAGCACGTCCCGGCGCTCCTCCACCGGCCGCTGGTCGTACGCGCCCATGGGAATGATCAGCGTGCCTCCACCCCGCGTCGGCACGGGATCGTTCGGATCGTACACGTAGCGGTCGGGCGCTTCCTCCTCCGGCGACGAAGGGCCGAGCGTGCCGTCTCCGTGGAGCGTGTTGGCCTTGCCGCGGCTGTGGAAGTAGCACGGCGTGTACCGGGTGCGGCCGAGCGGCCACTCGTGCTCGTCGCGCCACGTGTTCTCGCCCATCACGAAGAGCTTCACCGGCGGCTCGTCGAGGATGCCGGTGTCGATGCCCTTGAGGAAGTGGTCGAACCAGCGGAGCTGGATCGCGTGGATGTCGAGCAGCGCGGCGGACCCGAAGTCGGCCTCGCCGGTGCCGCCCGACGTGGGATTGGTGTAGGGAAACAAATGAGCCCACGGACCGATGAGAAGCTTCTGGGCACGGCGTGTCGCCTCGGTCATCCCGCGCCGGCGGAGGCCGCAGAAATTCGCCAGGCCGCCGTGCAGGAAGATGTCGTACCACGAGGTCACGTGGTACATCGGCGTGGCGACGTTCCCGTGCTGGCGCTCCATGTCGATCGGCCACCAGTACGGTCCGTACTCCGGGTGGCGCAGATAGTCTCCGAGATAGCGCGCCACGGGCTTCAGGGTCTCGGCCCAGCTCATGAGCGGCAAGCGTCGATAGGCGGCATCGGAGAGCGGCTGGGCGAAGGGCGTGGGCGCCTTGACGAGGTCGCGCTCCAGCTCGGGGAGGAGGCTCTGCGTCAGCCCCTGACGGGCGATCGAGTCGCGCGCCATGAAGATCGCGTAGGGGATCTGCCAGCCCAGCTCGAAGGCGCCGCCGGTGTGATAGACCCAACACTGATGGAAGTCCGCGCCGGACGAGATGGGGAACTGGCACTTGAGGTGCGGGGGCCGGGTCGACGCCAGCAGATACTGCGTCGCGCCGAGGTAGGACTGTCCGAGCGTGCCCACGCCGCCGTCCGACCAGGACTGGGCCGCCGCCCATTCGACCGCGTCGTAGCCGTCGTCGATCTCGTGCACGAGGGCGTAGTATTCGCTCCCCTCGGACGCGAATCGCCCGCGGGTGTCTTGCACGACCACCACGTATCCTCGCTCGACGAAGTAGTCGATGTCCCCCGGGCGCTGACGCAGGTTCTTGTCGTAGGGAAGACGCATGAGCAGCACCGGAAACCGCGCGCTCGCGTCGGGGCGGTAGACGTCGGCGTGGAGCACGACCCCGTCGCGCATGCGCGCGGGGACGTTCTTCGTGACGACGACCTTGTAGGCCGGCGGGCTCGTTCGCGTCATCGGCGGACTCCGGCCGATTATACGTCCGGGGGCCGGGCAGTCGCCGGTTAGCGCCGAGCGTCAGGGTCAGCGGCGCCGTGTCTCACATGGGACAAGCGCGGGACCGTCGCGCGAGGGCGGCTCTACCCGAAAAGGATTGAGCACCGGCGACGTCCGCCCTATTGTTCTCGTATATGGCCGACGCCCGTCTCCGCACCATGACGACCCGGCGGCGCTTCCTCCGCGGCCTCTCGGCGCTCGCGGTGACCGGGTGCGCTTCGAGCGTTCCGTTGGGCAGCGGGGTGCCGCTTCCGACCACGGGTTACTACTATCACCTGACGCGCGACTGGCGGCCGCGACCGAGGCGCGTGATCCACGACGTCCGGCCGCCGATCGTCGGCATCGCGCACGCGCCCGACGGCGCCCTCCTCGATCCCGCGCGTCTCGTGCGGGAGGCGATCGAGCAGGCGGGCGGATTCGAGCGGGTCATCCGGCCGGGCGATCGCGTCGTGCTCAAGTTGAACCTCGTCGTCGCGCTGCCGAGCGGCACCGGGTTCACGACCGACGTGCGCGTCGCGGAAGCCGTCGCGAAGCTCGCGCTCGACGCCGGCGCGCGCCAGGTCGTCTTCGCCGACGGCTCCTCGGTGGCCCCCGGCACGCCCGTCGCCCACTACCGTCCGGAGGCGACGCGGCTCGCGTTCGAGCGCGGCGGATTCCGCGATCTCGCGCGCCGGCTCGACGCCACCCTCCTCGATCTGAACGAGGCCGGGCGCGAGCCCGGCGGACTCGACCTCGTGCGCGAGGTCAGGCTGACGCGCGGCGTGCAGCGCAACTCCTACTGGCTCGCGAAAGCGTTCCTCGACGCCGATCGCGTGATCTCGGTGCCGGTGCTGAAGAACCACGAGTACGCCGGCGTCACGCTCGCGCTGAAGAACTGGATCGGCGTCGCGCCGGCCGGCGTCTATCACGCGCCGTCGGTCCGCGTCGGCAAGGGCACGCTCGATCATCAGATGCGCCCGCTCGCCGGCCACATCGTGGACCTCGTGATGGCGCGGCCGCCGGACTACGTCGTGATCGACGCGCTCGTCGGCATCAACTCGGGCGTCCGCGCCTATCCCTTCCGTCCCGGACCGGGTGGGCCGATGCGCGCGATCCTCGCGGGCCCGGACCCCGTGGCCGTGGACACGGTCGGCTGTCTCGCCATGACGTACGATCCCGCCACCATCGGTCATCTCGTGTGGGCGGAAGCGGTGGGGCTCGGCGTCGCCGATCCGGCGAAGATCACGATGCGCGGCGCCGACGTGGGCGCCTTCCGTCAGGAGTACGCGACGCCCGTCAACGGCATGTACGTGCCCGGTCGCTTGAAGGCACGCGCGTGAGCGCGCGGCGCTTCGTGATCGTCGCGGCGCTCGTGCTCGCGGCCTGCGCTCCGGCGACATCGATGACGGGTCCCGCGGGGCCGATCCCCGAGCTGTGCGCGTGGACCGGTCGCTACAAGGGCGCGTGGGTGTTCGAGGAGGAAGAGCGAATCGTCGCGTACTTCGCGCCGACCAATCTCGAGGAGTACCGTCGCACGCTCCCCGGGGCGTTCGCGATGCCGGAGCGTCCACTCGTCCGCG
>DATFVL010000157.1 GCA_035260325.1 Candidatus Methylomirabilota bacterium
CGCGGCGGCGCGGCGTCGGCCTCGCCTGCTCGGCGTACATGACGGGCGCGGGCACCGCGGTGTACTGGAACAACATGCCGCACTCGGGCGTCGTCCTGCGCGCCGACCGCAGCGGCGGCGTCTCCGTGCTCTGCGGCGCGACCGACATCGGCCAGGGCTCGGACTCGATCCTCGCGTACCTGCCGGCGGAGGTCCTCGGCATCGACCCGAAGGACGTGCACGTGCACCCCGCCGACACGAGCCTCACCCCGGTGGACCTCGGCTCGTACTCCTCGCGCGTGACGCTCATGTGCGGCGTGGCGGCGATCCAGGCCGCCGAGCGGCTCCGGAGCGTGATCGCCCGCGCGGTCGCGACGAAGCTCGAGGTCGGCCCCGAGGCGCTCGTGTTCAGGGACCGCAAGGTGGGTGTGCCCGCCGACTGGGAGAACGCGCTCACCTTCGTGCAGGCGGTCGAGCTCGCCGAGGCGGCGCACGGCGTGCTCGCGTTCGCGGGCTCGTACGCGCCTCCCAAGCGCGCCGGGAAGTACAAGGGCGGCGGCGTCGGGCCCTCGCCGTGCTACTCGTATTCCGCGTGCGTCGTGGAGCTGAGCGTCGACGAGGAGACGGGCGAGATCGAGCTGCACGACGTGTGGATCGCGCACGACATCGGGCGCGCGCTCAACCCGCTGCTCGTCGAGGGCCAGGTGGAGGGCTCCGTCTACATGGGCATCGGCGAGGCGCTCATGGAGGGCCAGGTCTTCCGCGAGGGCGTCCACAAGCAGCCCTCGATGCTCGATTATAAGAGCCCGACGACGCTCGAGACGCCCGACATCCACACCTTCCTCGTCGAGACCGACGATCCGGAAGGGCCGTTCGGCGCCAAGGAAGCGGGGCAGGGGCCGCTCCTGCCCGTGCCCCCGGCGATCGCGAACGCGATCTACCACGCGGTCGGCGTGCGCTGCGACGAGGTGCCGATCACGCCCGAGATGATCCTGAAGGGGCTCGAGCTCCGGAGCCGCGGCAAGCCTCCGCGCGTCGGGCCCGAGAAGATCCCGCTCTTCACGTTCAAGGAGCCGGTGGCGGTCGAGTCCGCGTTCGGCCAGCCGGCCGACGCCGTGGCCGTCCGCCCCTTCACGCCATGATCCGTCTCCCGCCCTTCACCTATCTCCTGCCGCGGACCCTCGGCGACGCCGCGCGGGCGCTCGCGGAGCATGGCGCGGACGCGATGATCGTCGCGGGCGGGACCGACCTGTTCCCGAACATGAAGCGCCGGCAGTTCGAGCCGAAGGTGCTCGTGGGCCTCCGCGGGATCCGCGAGCTCGCCGGCGTCCGCGGCGGCCCGCGCGAGGGCCTGACGCTCGGCGCCGGCACGACGCTCTCCGCCGTGGCCGCGCACCCGGAGGTCGCCGCGCACTACCCGGCGCTCGCGACGGCCGCGGGCCTCGTGTCCTCGCCGCAGCTCCGCAACATGGGCACGCTCGGCGGCAACGTGTGCGTGGACACGCGCTGTAACTACTACAACCAGTCCTACGAGTGGCGGAAGGCGGTCGGCTTCTGCATGAAGAAGGACGGCGACATCTGCCTGGTCGCGCCCGGGAGCCCGCGCTGCTGGGCGGTCTCGTCGTCGGACACGGCGCCCGTCCTCTGGAGCCTCGGCGCCCGCGTGCGGCTCGTCGGCGCGTCGGGCGAGCGCACCGTCCCGCTCGAGGCGCTCTACCGCGACGACGGTATCGAGTACCTCGCCAAGCAGCCGGGCGAGATCGTCGCGGACATCGGGCTGCCGCCCGCCGACGGCTGGCGGAGCGCGTACCTGAAGCTCCGGCGGCGCGGCTCCTTCGACTTCCCCGTCCTCGGCGTCGCGGTCGCGCTGCGGCTGGACGGCGCCCGCGTCGCCGAGGCGCGGATCGTCCTCGGCGCCGTCGCCTCGCAGCCGCGCCCGGCGCCCGCCGCGGCGGCGGCGCTCGCGGGCGAGCGGCTCACGCCCGAGCTGATCGCGCGCGTGGCCGACCTCGCCGCCGGGCCGTCGAAGCCGCTCGACAACACCGACTTCACGCATCCGTACCGGAAGAAGATGACCCGCGTCTTCGTCGCGCGCGCGCTGCGCGCGCTCGCGGGGCTCGACGCGCCCGGCCGCGCGGACGCGGAGGTCGCGTGAGCTCGCTCGGCGCGCGGATCCGGCGCCTCCGCGCGGAGCGCGAGCTCCAGCAGCGGCAGCTCGCCGAGAAGGCGGACCTCACCCCGAGCATGGTGTCGCAGATCGAGTCGGGGCGGCTCACGCCCTCGCTCCACACGCTCGGCCGCGTCGCCGCCGCGCTCGGCGTGCCGATGGGCTCGCTCTTCGACGCGGAGCCCGTGGGCTCGATCGTCGTCTCGCGCCGGACGGACCATCCGGTCGTCACGTTCGACGGCTCGTCGGAGCGCTGGACGGTCCTCGGCGCGGGCCTCTTCCAGGGGAAGATCCGCGCGGTCGTGTCCACGCTCGGGCCGAAGTCGCGCGGCGTCACGACCGAGAAGGTCGTCATCAAGCCCGGCCAGATGAAGCTCTTCTACGTGCTCCGCGGGAAGGTCGCGCTCCACTACAACGGCGACCGCCACGTCCTCGAGGCGGGCGACAGCGCGCTGCTCGACGGCGGGACGCCGCACGGCTGGGAGAACCTCGGCGCGAGACAGGCCCAGGCGCTCTGGGTCATCCTGGGATAGGGACCATGGCCGACACCGGCGAACACGTGCGCGTGGACTTCCGGACCGAGCCCGCGAAGTACCGGCACTGGAAGCTCTCCTTCGACGGCCCCGTGGCGACGCTCGCGATGGACGTCCGCGAGGACGGCGGGCTCACGCCCGGGTACGAGCTGAAGCTCAACTCCTACGACCTCGGTGTGGACATCGAGCTCTACGACGCGATCCAGCGCCTCCGCTTCGAGCACCCCGAGGTGGGCGCGGTCGTCGTCACGTCGGGCAAGGAGCGCGTCTTCTGCGCGGGCGCGAACATCCGCATGCTGAGCCAGTCCGCCCACGGCTTCAAGGTGAACTTCTGCAAGTTCACCAACGAGACGCGCAACGCCCTCGAGGAGGCGACGGCGGAGTCGCGCCAGACCTGGCTCACGGCCGTCAACGGCCCGTGCGCCGGCGGCGGCTACGAGCTCGCGCTGGCGACCGACTGGATCGTCATGGCCGACGACGCGAACACGGCCGTGTCGCTGCCCGAGGTGCCGCTCCTGGCCGTCCTGCCGGGCACGGGCGGGCTCACGCGCCTCGTGGACAAGCGCCACGTGCGCCGCGACCGCGCGGACTTCTTCTGCACGACGGAGGAGGGCGTGAAGGGCCGGCGCGCCGTCGAGTGGGGCCTCGTGGACGAGGTGGTGCCGCGCTCGAAGCTCGACGCGCACGTCCGGGAGCGCGCGCGGGAGCTCGCGGCGCGCACGGACAGACCCGCCGCGGCGCGCGGGATCCGGCTCACGCCGCTCGAACGGACGGTCGAGGGGGACCGGGTCACGTACGGCACCGTCGCCTGCACGCTCGACCGGGCGCGCGCGCTCGCCGAGATCACCGTCGTGGGCCCGGCCGCGCCGCCGCCCGCGGACGCCGAGGGCATCCACGCGCAGGGCGCCGCGTTCTGGCCGCTCGCGCTCGCGCGCGAGCTCGACGACCTGATCCTCCACCTCCGCACGAACGAGGCGGAGATCGGCGTCTGGGTCTTCAGGACCGTGGGCGCCGCGGCGCTCGTCGAGGCCCACGACAAGGCGCTCGCCGCCCATCGCGACGACTGGCTCGTGCGCGAGATCCGCCTCTACCTGCGGCGCACACTCAAGCGCCTCGACGTCTCGTCGCGCTCCCTCTTCGCGCTCGTCGAGCCGGGCTCGTGCTTCGCCGGCACGCTGCTCGAGCTCTGCCTGGCGGCGGACCGCGCGTACATGCTCGACGGCACGCGCGAGGGCTCGAACCGGCCGGCGCCCGTGCTGCGGCTCACCGAGCTGAACTTCGGCGCCTACCCGACGGTGAACGGCCTCTCGCGCCTCGCGAGCCGCTTCCTCGCCGAGCCCGCGCGGGTGGACAAGCTCCGCGCGCGCGCCGGCGAGGACCTCGACGCCCGGGCGGCGGCGGAGGCCGGGCTCGTCACGTTCACGCCCGACGACATCGACTGGGAGGACGAGGTCCGGCTCGCGCTGGAGGCGCGCGCCGCCTTCTCGCCGGACGCGCTCACGGGCATGGAGGCCTCGCTCCGGTTCGGCGGGCCCGAGACGCTCGAGAGCAAGATCTTCGCCCGCCTGTCGGCGTGGCAGAACTGGATCTTCCAGCGCCCGAACGCCGTCGGCCCCAAGGGGGCCCTCTCGGTCTACGGCACCGGGCAGCGCGGCGAGTTCGATCGAAGGAGAGTGTGATGGCCGGCATCGACTATACGGAGCGGATCCCGAACAACGTGGGCCTCGCCGAGAACCGCCGGCTCCAGCGCGCCCTCGAGGAGTGGCAGCCGAAGTTCCTCGGCTGGTGGATGGACATGGGGCCCCACGGCTACCAGGCGACGGAGACCTACCTGCGCACGGCGGTGAGCGTGGACGCGCAGGGGTGGGCGCAGTTCGGCTGGGTGAGGATGCCGGAGTACCGCTGGGGGATCTTCCTCGCCGAGCCGGGGCCCGGGCGCCGGATCGCCTTCGGCGATCACAAGGGCGCGCCGGCGTGGCAGGAGGTGCCGGGCGAGTACCGCGGCGTCCTGCGCCGCCTCGTCGTCACGCAGGGCGACACCGAGCCCGCGTCGGTCGAGCAGCAGCGCCGGCTCGGGCGCACGTCGCCGTCGCTCTACGACCTGCGCAACCTCTTCCAGGTCAACGTCGAGGAGGGCCGCCACCTCTGGGCAATGGTCTACCTGCTCGACGCCTACTTCGGCCGCGACGGCCGCGAGGAGTCCGAAGCGCTGCTCCAGCGGCGCTCGGGCGACCGCGACCGGCCGCGCATCCTCGGCGCGTTCAACGAGCCGACGCCCGACTGGCTCAGCTACTTCATGTTCACGTTCTTCACCGACCGCGACGGCAAGTACCAGCTGGCGGCGCTCGCGGAGAGCGGCTTCGACCCGCTCTCGCGCACCTGCCGGTTCATGCTGACGGAAGAGGCGCACCACATGTTCGTCGGCGAGACCGGGATCGGGCGCGTCGTGCAGCGCGCCTGCCAGCTCATGCGCGAGCACAAGACGGACGACGTCCGCCGCCACGGCGGGATCGACCTGCCGACGCTCCAGCGCTACCTCAACTTCCACTACTCGGTGTCGCTCGACCTCTTCGGGTCGGAGATCTCGACCAACGCGGCGAACTTCTACACGATGGGGCTCAAGGGCCGGTTCGAGGAGATGAAGAAGACCGACGACCATCAGCTCAAGAGCGCGACGTACCCGGTCACCACGCTCGACGGCGAGACGCTCGTCGCGCGCGACGAGCCCGCGCTGCCGTCGCTGAACGAGCGGCTGCGCGACGACTACATCGCGGACTGCCAGCGCGGCGTGGACCGCTGGAACCGGATCATCAAGGAGCACGGCATCGACGCCTCGCTCCGCCTGCCGCACCGGGGCTTCCACCGCGCCATCGGGCTCTGCGCCGACGTCCGCGTGTCGCCGGATGGGCGCGTGCTGACCCAGGCGGAGTGGGACGCGAAGAAGCACGCGTGGCTGCCGACCGCGGAGGACCAGGCCTGGGTCGAGAGCCTGATGCGCCCCGTCACCGAGGCCGGAAAGTTCGCCGGCTGGATCGCGCCGCCGCCGCGCGGCGTCAACGGCCAGCCGCTGGACTTCGAGTACGTCCGGCTCGCCTGAGGAGACCGCCATGCCCAGGGTCGTCACCCCGCGAGAGTTCGGGAAGCCCCTCGGGATGTACTCGCACGGCATGCTCGCCGCCGCCGGCGAGCTCCTCGTGGTGGCGGGGCAGGTCGGGACGGACCGCGAGGGCCGGGCCGGCGACGACGTCATCGCCCAGACCAAGCAGGCGTTCGCGAACGTCGGCGCGGTCCTCGACGCGGGCGGCTGCCGCTGGCGCGACGTCGTGCGCCTGCAGACGTTCCTCACGAGCGCCGACGACATCGCCGGGTTCATGAAGGCCCGGCAGGAGGTCTTCCCGCGCTACTTCCCGGACGGCGCGTACCCGCCGAACACGCTCCTGATCGTGAGCCGGCTCGTGCGGCCGGAGCTGCGGGTCGAGATCGAGGCGATGGCCGTGCGCCCGCGCCCCGTCGCCCGGCGCAAGCCGGCGCCCCGGCGAAAGTCGCGACGCTGACCGGTCACCACTGGAGGAGCCGCCCATGAACGCGTCGGAGATTCTGCCGCCCCAGTTCAACGTGGCCGCGCACTTCGTGGACCGGAACGTCGCGGAGGGCCGCGGCGCCGCGCCGGCGCACCTGTACGAGGACCGGACGCTGACCTACGCCGACGTCCAGGACCTCACGAACCGCGCCGGCAACGCGCTGCTCGAGCTCGGCGTCGACATGGAGGACCGCGTCCTGCTGCTCTGCCTCGACGCGCCGGAGTTCGTCGGGGCGTTCTGGGGCGCGATCAAGATCGGCGCGATCCCGATCCCGGTGAACACCCTCCTGCGAACGGCGGACTACCTCTACTTCCTGAACGACAGCCGCGCGAAAGTCGCCGTGGTCTCGGCGCCACTCCTCGCCGAGGCGGCGCCGGCGCTCGCGGAGGCCCGGCGGCTCGAGCACGTCCTGGTCGCCGGCGGCCCCCCGGGCCCGTTCCTGTCCTGGGAGGCGTGGCTCGCGCGCGCCTCCGCGACGCTGACGGCGGCCCCGACGTCGCGGGACGAGCCCGCGTTCTGGCTCTACTCGTCGGGCTCGACGGGCTCGCCGAAGGGCGCGGTGCACCTCCACCACGACATGGTCATCTGCGCCGAGACCTACGCGAAGCAGGTGCTCGGGCTCCGCGCGAGCGACCGGGTGCTCTCAGCGGCGAAGCTCTTCTTCGCCTACGGGCTCGGCAACGCCGGCTACTTTCCGCTGAGCGTCGGCGCCCAGAGCGTGCTCTACCCGCACCGGCCGATGCCGGAGACGATGTTCGAGCTGATCGCGCGCTGCCGCCCGACGATTTTCTTCGGCGTCCCCACGCTCTACGCCGCGATGCTGGCCGTGAAGGAGGCCGAGCGGCGCTTCGACACCTCCTCGCTCCGCCTCTGCGTGTCCGCGGGCGAGGCGCTGCCCGAGGAGATCTACAACCGCTGGCGCGAGCGCTTCGGCGTCGAGATCGTGGACGGCATCGGGACGACGGAGATCCTCCACATCTTCCTCTCGAACCGTCCCGGCCGCGCCCGGCCGGGCTCGACGGGCCTGCCCGTGCCCGGCTACGAGGCGAGCGTCGTGGACGACGAGGGGCGGCCGGTGCCGCAGGGCGAGATCGGGAACCTCCGCGTCAAGGGCGACTCGATCATGGCCTATTACTGGAACAAGCACGAGAAGAGCAAGGAGGCGCTCTTCGGCGCCTGGATCCAGACCGGCGACAAGTACTACCAGGACCCGGACGGCTACTTCTGGTACTGCGGCCGCGCTGACGACATGCTGAAGGTCGGCGGCATCTGGGTCTCGCCGGTCGAGGTCGAGGCCACGCTCGTGCGCCACCAGGCCGTGCTCGAGGCGGCGGTGGTCGGCAAGGAAGACGCCGACCGGCTCGTCAAGCCCAAGGCGTTCGTCGTCCTCAAGGAGCCGGCGACCGCCTCCGCCGGGCTCGCCGACGAGCTCAAGGCGTTCGTGAAGGACAAGATCGCGCCCTACAAGTACCCGCGCTGGATCGAGTTCGTCGCCGAGCTGCCCAAGACGGCGACGGGCAAGATCCAGCGCTTCAAGCTCCGGGCCTGAGCGGCCCCTCGCGCGTGTTCGACCCGCGGCTCGAGACCCTCGCGCCGGACGCCCTGCGCGAGCACCAGTGGCGGCGCTTCCACGCGATGGCGCGCGAGCTCTGCGCGTCCAACCCCTTCGCCCGCGCCAAGTGGCGCGCCGCGGGCGTCGCCGCCGCGGACGACCTCCGCGGCTGGGACGACTTCCGGCGCCTGCCCTTCACGCTGAAGCGCGAGCTCGTCGAGGACCAGGCGGCGCACCCGCCGTTCGGCACGAACCTCACGTACCCGCTCGACCGCTACGTGCGCGTGCACCAGACGTCCGGGACGAGCGGCCAGCCCCTCCGATCGCTCGACACGCAGGAGTCCTGGGACTGGTGGACGCGCTGCTGGGGCTTCGTCCTGCGCGGCGCCGGCGTGACGGCGGCCGACCGCGTGTTCTTCCCGTTCTCGTTCGGGCTCTTCATCGGCTTCTGGGCGGGGTTCGAGGGCGCCCGCGCGCTCGGCGCGCTCGCGATCCCCGGCGGCGGCCAGGACTCCACGACGCGCCTCGCGTGGATGGAGGCCCTGGGCGCGACGGCCCTCGTCTGCACCCCCTCCTACGCGCTCCACCTGGTCGAGGTTGCCCACGAGCGCGGGATCGATCTTTGCCGGGGGTCCGTGCGGGTCACCGTGCACGCCGGCGAGCCGGGCGCGGGGATCCCGGCCGTGCGCGCGAGGATCCAGGAGGGCTGGGGAGCGCGCGCGTTCGACCACGCGGGCATGACGGAGATGGGCGCGTACGGTTACGAGTGCGCGGAGCAGGCGGGGCTGCACGTCAACGAGTCGGAGTTCATCGCGGAGGTGGTCGATCCCGCGAGCGGGGCGCCCGCGCGCGAAGGCGAGCTCGTGCTGACGAACCTCGGTCGGCTCGGCTCGCCCGCCGTCCGCTACCGCACCGGCGACCGCGTGCGCGTGGCCGGCGCGCCGTGCCCGTGCGGGCGCACGTTCCTGCGCCTCGAGGGCGGGATCCTGGGGCGCCTGGACGACATGCTGATCGTGCGCGGCGTCAACGTCTTCCCCTCGGCGGTCGAGGGGATCGTGCGGCGGTTCACGGCCGTGGACGAGTTCCAGCTCGAGGTCTTCCGCGCGGGCGAGCTCGACGAGGTCCGCGTGCTGCTCGAGGTCGGTGACGACGCGACCGTGCGCTCGGTGCAGGAGGCGCTCCGCGTGGGGCTCGGCATCCGGCTCGAGGTGCGCGCCGTGCCGCCCCGGAGCCTGCCGCGCCACGAGCTGAAGGCGCGCCGGGTCGTCCGGCGGTGAAGAAGCGCACGAGCGATCCGTGGATGCCCGCCGACCGTTTTGGGCGCGGGCTCCCCGTGCTGACGGTGAACCTGCTCGTGCGCGAGGTCGCGCGGGCCGTCGAGTTTTACCGGAAGGTGCTCGCGGCGAGGGTTCACTATGCGGACCCGGATTTCGCGGCCCTCGCGGTGAACGGCGTCGAGCTCATGCTCCACGCCGACCACACCTACGACAAGCATCCCTGGCACGCGGCGCTGACGCGCGGCGAGCGCCGGGGCCTCGGCGCCGAGCTCCGGCTGTTCGGGGTCGATCCAGACGTCGTCGAGGGCGCCGCCCGGGGGGTCGGCGCCCCGATCGTCCAGCCCGCGACCACGAAGGGCCACGGCTGGCGCGAGGTGATGGTCGAGGATCCCGACGGCTACGTGTGGGCGGTGGGCGTCCGGGCGCCCGGATAGAAGGGTGCCCCTTTGACCCGGCATCGGCTACTATCGGATTTCAGCGAGGATGGCTGAGGAAATCGGCGCGCAAGGGCAGGTGCCGGGACCGCAGGCAGCGCCCGGGGCGGCGGTGCCGTTCGGCGGCACCGTCACGATCTTCTTCAGCGATATCCGCGGGTTCACCGACTACACCGAGCAGTCCGGCGACGAGGCGGCCTACCGCATTCTGCGCGAGCACAACGCCATCGTCCGAAAGCAGATCGAGGCGTTCGGCGGCGTGGTCGTGAAGACCCAGGGCGACAGCTTCATGGTCGCCTTCACGACGGCCCGCGGGGCCATCCTCTGCGCGGTCGCGACCCAGCGGGCGATCGGGCAGGCGGACCGCAACCACACCGGCCCCCGGATCGCGATCGGCGTCGGGATCAACACGGGTGAGCCGATCCAGGAGGGCGGGGACTACTTCGGGAGCATGGTGAACCTCGCCGCGCGGATCTGCGCGGCGACCGGCCCCGGCCAGATCCTCATCGCCGAGACCACGCGCGACGTGGCCGGGCGGATCGAGTCCGTGGAGTACGTGGACCGCGGGCTCCACGAGCTCAAGGGCTTTCCCGAGCCCAAGCGGCTCTGCGAAGTCGTCTGGCGCCCCGCCGAGGCGCGGGAGGCGACCGAGGGCCGCGCGACGCCCGCCGCCGCGGCCGAGGACACCGCGGCGCTCACGACGGTGGTCCAGCGCGCGATCGGCCTGCTGAACCGCGTGCTCGGGCTGACCCACCTGGACGACCCGGCGTTTGGCCCGCTCATCGAGTGCCAGGCCAAGGCGAGCGAGGTCCGGGTCGCGCTCTCACGCGCGCTCTCCGAGCGCCGCAACATCAACCTGAAGCAGGCCCAGGACCTCATCGTCCCGTTCGAGAACCTCATGACGCTCGTGGTCGAGGGAGCCACCCTCGACGAGCAGCGGTGGGCCCAGATCGAGGCGAGCGTCGCCCGGACCTTCGGCCGGCCCCTGGTGACCGCCGCGGCGCGGGGCCGGCTCTCTGCCGGGACCACCGAGAAGCCCGCGCCCGCCGCCGTCGCGACCGCGGGCAGGAGGCCGGAGCCGCCGCCGTCGTCGTCGGCCCCCCCGCCGCGTATCGCAGTCGTCGAGACGCCGAACCTGCCGCCGCTCGACCCGCGCGCCGCGGGCGTCCGCTGGTGGAGCCGCGCGTACACGGCCTGGAGCCAGTGGAAGATGTCGGGGGTCGGCCTGGCCCACGCCATTCGCGGCGAGCTCGGCAAGCACTCGCACCTGCTCAGCGTGCACATCCAGGACAGCGCGGACCAGGAGGTGGCCGACGGCTACTTCCTCCTGCTCGAGCACGTCGAGAACCAGTCGCCGGGCTTCATGCGCACGGTCGTCGAGCGGGCGCTCGGGCGGTCCGGCGGGGCGTCGGAGCCCGAGGTCCTCGGGACGAAGCTTTACGAGACGCTCGTCGAGGGCGGCCGGCTGCGCGACACCTACGGCACGATGGTCCGCGACGTCATGGGGATCGCCATCCCGCACCCCGGCGTCTGGGCGGACGGCGGCGTCATCGAGAACGACGGCTCGACCGTCGCCGTCATGCGCCCGAGCGGGTTCGTGGGCGATCAGGCCGAGCGCAACGTGGAGCTGACCGACCTGGCCGAGCGCATGGCCGACCACAGCTTCACGATGACCGTCGAGCCGCTGACCGCGCGCTTCTTCTTCGTGAAGCCCGGGGAGCTGAAGACGCCGCACGACCTGCAGTTCAAGCTCACGGTGGACGGCCATCCCTCGGACAAGGCGTGGTACCTGACGCTCCGGATGAGCCTCCTCGTGCGCTCGGAGCCGAAGCTTTTGCCGAAGGATGGCGTCTCGCTGCCCGGCCTCGGCAAGGACCACGGCGGCGCCTGGATCGGCGTGTTCAATCCCAATCCCGACGCCGCGGCGTCCTACGAGCTGGTCGTCGGCCTGCGGCCGCCGCCGCGGCCGACGCTGGGGCAGCCAGCCGCCCCCACAAAATCGCCGTTCTCGCCGCCGCCCCCGAGTCCGCGCTGAGCTACATCGACAAGAACCTCCTGCCCGACGAGCGCGTGGTCTATCGCGCCCGGCTCCACTGGATCGTGTTCGTCAAGGCGGTCGTCGTCCTGGCGCTCGGCCTGGCGCTCCTCTTCGTCCTCGGGCCCGGCGCGCGCTGGGTCGGCGGCGCGGTCGTCGTCGTCGGGCTCCTCCTGCTCGTCCCGCCGCTCGTCGCCTACCGGACGACGGAGTTCGGCGTGACGAACAAGCGCGTGATCGTCAAGACCGGGTTCATCCGCCGCCACACGCTCGAGCTCCTGCTGCGGCAGGTCGAGGCGATCTCCGTGGACCAGAGCCTGACGGGCCGGCTCCTCGGCTTCGGCTCCCTCACGCTCACGGGGACGGGGGGCGTGCGCGAGGAGTTCCACCGCGTCGTGAGCCCGCTCGAGTTCCGTCGGCGGATCCAGGCGCAGACCGCCTAGCGTCGCTACCGCCCGCGCGGCTCCGCGCGGTCGTCCAGCCCACATGAACCAGAGCCACGAGCCCTTCGACACGTCGGCGCCGGCGCGCGGCGGCCGCCCGTGGGTCCGCTGGGTCATCGCGACGGCGGCGGCGGCCGTGGTGGCCGCGTGGTTCACGGGCGCCTTCGTCGCCGTGCGCTACGAGGCGCGGCTCGGCCGGATGGCGCGCGAGATGGCCGCGCTCCACGCGAAGCTCGAGCGCGACGTGACCGCGCTGAACGAGGAGCTCGCGCAGTACCGGAGCGCGGCGGACCTCCTGCGCGACCCGGCGACGCGGGTGGTGACGCTCCGCGGGCTCGGGCCGAGCCCCGGGGCGACGGCCCGCGTCATCTGGCACCCGACGGCCGGCGGCCACCTGTTCGCCGCGAACCTGCCGCCGGCGCCGGCGGGCAAGGCGTACGAGCTGTGGACCCTCGCCGACGCGGCGCCGCGCCCGGCGGGTGTCTTCCGCGTGGATGCCGCGGGGCGGGGGAGCCTCCGCATCGCGCCCGTCGAGGGCGGCGTGGCCGTGAAGGTCTTCGCGGTCACCCTCGAGCCCGAGGACGGTGTGCTCGCGCCGACCGGACCCATGGTCCTGGCGTCGAAGTAGTCGGGGTATACTGCCTGCGCAGCCCATCTCGTGTGCCGGAGGAGTCCTGATGAGCCTGCCCAAACCCGTCGAGGCGTTGTGGAGCGAGCTGGAGCGGGTGCGCGCCGACGTGCTCCGTGAGGCCGAGGGGCTGTCGCAACGCCAGGCGGACTGGAAACCCGGCGAGAAGGACTGGTCCGTCGGCGAGATCATCGACCACCTGACGATCGCCGAGGTCGCGACGGGCAAGCTCACGACCAAGCTGACGCGGGAAGCCGAGGCCGCGGGCGCTCTGGCGCCGTGGCCGGCCGAGCTCGCGTTCAAGTCCCTGCCGCCCGATCCGCCGGGCCCGGCCGAGGCGCCGCCCGTCGTGTGGCCGACGGCCGGCAAGCCGATCGGCGAGCTCATCGCCACCATGAAGGCGACGCGGCAGCGGAGCCGGCAGTCGATCGAGAAGCTCGCGGGCGTGGATCCGCGGGGGCTCCGCTTCAAGCACTTCCGTCTGGGCGATCTCGACCTCGCGCAATGGTGGCAGCTCCAGGCGCGGCACGACGGGATCCACCTCGCCCAGCTCCGCGACGTGCGGCGGGCGGCGGGGTTC